>JBKICS010000201.1:0-12164 GCA_046567015.1 Acidobacteriota bacterium
CTGGCCGGGCAGGGCGACACGGCCGGGGCCCTGGACATTTACGGCGAACTGTTGGCCACGACCCCGGCCGGTCCCGAACGCGAGGAACTTCTCGGACTCATGGCCGCCCTGACCCCGACGCCGGAAACGGACGGCCCGGCGGCCGCGCCGGATCTGCCCGAAACGCCGGACGCCGCTTCGCCGCGTCCGGCCGCCCCGGCAACCAAGGGCCCGGCCCGACTGGTTAGCTTTCTGGAAGCCCTGGCCGGACGCCTGGAAGCCCGGGCCGGTACGTAACCTGCTGCCGGGCGGCGACGCCTGGACAATTTCTCCCACCAATCAGGAACATCAAGAGGTCACGTCCTTGAAACGCACTGTACTTGCGGCCTTGACAGCCAGCCTCCTTCTTGCCTCCCTGGCCGGCTGCGGCACCATGAAGACCAAGTGGCGCGAGACGCGAAAGCTGTACCGCGAATACGTCAACACCGATCCCACCATCGATTTCAGCGACGAGGGCATTTCGGACAAGGGCCTGCAGCGCCTGGCCGCCTTGTTCATGCCGGTGGACGAACGCCTCATGGGCATGATGCGCCTGCTCGGCAGCCAGGACACCCCCCCGGAACAGGAGTGGGCCCAGCAGATGCTCACCACCTACGACTGGCTCTCGGGCGTGGCCATGGTGGACACCTCCGGCCAGGTGATGGGGCAGGTGCCGTCGGCCTCCATGCGTCCGCTGGATTTCACCCCCCTTCTGGAGCAGGCCGAGCGCTACAAGGTCCGCAAGATGGGCGCCCGGGTCGTTACCGACGAAATGGGCACCGTGGTCATGGTGGCCGCGCCCTTTTTCAAGGAAAACGAGTGGGCCGGCCTGGTGGTCGCCTTCTTCGACCCCCGCAATCTGGTCCGCTTTTCGCCCGATGCCGACGCCCTGGTCATGGTTTCCACCGAAGGCCTGGTCTGGCCGGGCGCGGGCGGGCAGGGCGAGTCGCTGGCGGCGCTCAAATGGCCCGAGATCCTCAAGAGCGATGTCCAGGGCGACCTTCAGGCCGCCGGCGGCCAGTACGTCTGGCAGGCCCGCTATCTCGGCCAGCTCGAGCTGGTCTATCTGACCGACGCCCGGGAGGCCCGCGCCAAAAAGCCCGAGCCCAAGAAAGAACCCGCTGTCCCGCCCGCGCCGGACAAGCAGATCCCGTCCACGCAGCCGCTGCCGACGCCGGCCGATCCGACCGCGCCGTAACGCGAGCGCCGACTTTGGGCCGGCGGTTTCGGCCGCCGGCTTTTTTTATTTCCAACCCCGGAAAATCTTGTGGGAATTTCTTGCTGATTGTACGATACGCAAAGTCCGCATGCCGCACGAACGGCGCGCAACGGCGTGCCCAGAGGCCATGACGGCGGAAGGAGAAACCCATGCCGCAGATCACCGTCACCGAACACCTGCTGTTGCACCAGAAAGAATCCCCCATGGCCTCCGGCCGGTTTACCCGGCTGCTCAATGATCTCATCCTGGCCGCCAAGATCATCTCCCGCGAGGTCAGAAAGGCCGGCCTGGTCGATGTGCTGGGCTTTACCGGCGAGATCAACGTCCAGGGCGAAGAGGTCCAAAAGCTCGACGAATACGCCAACAAGGTGCTGATCCACCGCATGGAACGGGCCGGTGTGCTGTGCGCCATCGCCTCCGAGGAAAACGCCGACCTCGTGAGCATCCCGGACCAGTTCCCCAAGGGCGACTACTTCCTCATCTTCGATCCCCTGGACGGGTCGTCCAACATCGACGCCAACGTCAACGTCGGCACCATCTTTTCCATCTACCGCGTCCCGGACGGCTGCACCGGCGACAACCTGTGCGAGCTGCTCATGGCCGGGGCCAAGCAGGTGGCGGCCGGCTATTTCCTCTACGGCACCTCCACCATGATGGTGTACACCACCGGCCGGGGCGTGCACGGCTTCACCCTGGACCCCAGCGTCGGGGAATTCCTGCTGTCCCATCCCGACATCCGCACCCCGGATACCGGCAGGATCTATTCCGTCAACGAGGCCTACTGGTCCTACTGGGACGAGCCGACCCGGGAGATCGTGGGTGCCTTCAAGGGCACGGACAATCCCCGGGGCAAGCCCTACGGCGGCCGCTACATCGGTTCCCTGGTGGCCGATTTCCACCGCAACCTCCTGTATGGCGGCATTTTTCTTTATCCGGCCGACCGGCGCGACCCCACCAAGCCCACCGGCAAGCTGCGGCTGTTGTGCGAGGCCAATCCGCTGGCCTTCGTCATCACCCAGGCCGGCGGCGCGGCCACCGACGGCGAGCGCGACATCCTGTCCATCGTGCCCGACGACCTGCACCAGCGGGTGCCGCTTTTTATCGGCAGCAAAAACGACGTGGCCAAGGTCATGGAAATCTACGGCCGCTCGCGCCAGTCCTGAAGACCGTATGTTGTGCCTCGGCATTGAGACCTCCTGCGACGAGACGGCCGTTGCCCTGTGCGAAGACGGCCGTCCGGTGCTGGAGAAGCTGGCCTCCCAGGCCCGGCTCCACGCCGTTTTCGGCGGCGTGGTGCCGGAGCTGGCCTCGCGCGAACATCTGCGCTGCCTGGGGCCGCTGCTCGACGCCCTGTTCGTCGAGTCCGGCTTGACCCTGGCCGACGTGGACGCCGTGGCCGTGGCCCGGGGGCCGGGGCTGCTCGGCAGCCTGCTCGTGGGGCTGGCCGCGGCCAAGGGGCTGTGTCTGGGGGCGGGCAAGCCGCTTATCGGCGTGGACCACCTGCACGCCCACCTGACGGCCGCGACGCTCGGCCGCGAGGTCGCCTATCCGGCCCTGGGGCTGCTCGTGTCCGGCGGGCATACGCAGATCGTGCGCCTGGATTCGCCGCTTGCCATGACCGTCCTTGGCCGCACCATCGACGACGCCGCCGGCGAGGCCTTTGACAAGACGGCCAAGTCGCTCAATCTCCCCTATCCCGGCGGGGTCTACATCGACGTGCTCGGCCGGGGCGTTCGTCCCGACCGGAGGCTCTTCCCGCGCCCCTACCTCGACAACGAGCACCTCGATTTCAGCTTCAGCGGCTTAAAGACCGCCGTGGCCGCCTACGTGGCCGCCCATCCGGGCCTTCGCGCCCCGCACATGCCCGATACGGTCGGCCCCATCGACCCCGAAGCCTGGCCCATGGAGCTGCGCGTAGTCTGCGCTTCGCTCAATTACGCCATCGCTGAAACCTTGCGGGTCAAGCTTGAACGGGCCCTGGACCGGCAGCCGACCCCCACGGCCTCCCTGCTGGCCGCCGGGGGCGTGGCCGCCAACGGCCCCATCCGGGACATGCTGGCCGCCGTGGCCGCCCGGCATCGGCTGCCGCTGTATCTGCCCGAACCAGTCCTTTGCGCCGACAACGCCACCATGATCGCGGCCACGGGCTGCCTGCTCGGCCGGGCCGGGCTCTTTCATGACCTGGCTCTGTCGCCCATTCCCCGGGGGCGAAGGGTGCCTTGGGATTACCATTCCCGGGCGGCAACCGGGGCGGGATCGGTTGACAGCCGGTCCGTGGCGCAATAGGTTCACAAAATTACGGACCCTGTTTGCAGGGTTCCGGCGGCTTCTTGCGGCCGCCTGGCCAACGAACAGACAAACCCCGACCGCCCTGCGGTCGGCCAAGACACCGAAAGGAGAGCATCCATGGCCATCCAACTGAGCGACGCCAACTTCGAAGCCGAAGCCCTGCAGTGCGACCTGCCCGTCCTGGTGGATTTCTGGGCGCCGTGGTGCGGGCCGTGCCGTGCCATGGGACCGGTCATCGACGAGTTGGCCAATGAATATACCGGCCAAGTCAAGGTGGCCAAGATGAACGTGGACGAGAATCCCAGCACCCCGAGCAAGTACGGCATCCGCGCCATCCCCACCCTGATCCTGTTCAAGGGCGGCGAAGTGGTCGAACAGATCACCGGCGCCGTGTCCAAAAGCAGCATCAAGGAAATGCTGACCCAGAAGGCGCTCTAGTCCATGAAACGGTACGACGCCGTCGTGATCGGGGGCGGTCCGGCCGGCATCACGGCCGCCTTGTACCTGGCCCGGTCCGACGTGTCCGTGGCGCTGGTGGAGAAGCTCTCGCCGGGCGGACAGATGCTCATGACGCATCTGATCGAGAATTACCCGGGCTTCCCAGACGGTATCGAGGGCTGGAAGCTGGCCGACGCCATGGCCGCCCATCTCGGCCATTACGCCATCGACAGGATCAACGACGAGGTCAAGGCCATCGAATCCACCGAGGGCCTGCACCGCATCCGAGTGGGCGACGAGGTCGTCGAGGCCAAGGCCGTGATTCTGTGCACCGGGGCGCGCTACAAGCGGGTGGGCATTCCGGGCGAGAAGGAATTCGTCGGTCGGGGCGTGTCCTACTGTGCGCTTTGCGATGGGAATTTCTTCCGGGGGCAGACCGTGGCCGTCATCGGCGGCGGCAACTCGGCCCTGGAAGAGTCCCTTTACTTGTCACGACTGGTCAAGAAGCTCTACCTCATCCACCGCCGCGATGACTTTCGCGGCCAGAAGTGCTTTCAGGACCGCTGTTTCACCAGTCCGGTCATCGAGGTGCTGCGTTCCACCGTCGTGTGCTCCATCTCGGGCGGCGACGGCGTGACCGGCATCGAGGTGCGCGACGTCAAATCCGGCGATTGCCACACCATACCTGTTGACGGCGTCTTCGTGTTCGTGGGTTTCGAGCCCCAGGGCGATTTCTATCCGCCGGGCCTGACCCGCGACGACCAGGGGTTCATCCTGGCCGACGCGGAGATGCGCACGAGTATCGAAGGCCTGTTCGCCGCCGGCGACATCCGGTCCAAATCCTGCCGCCAGGTGGCCACGGCCGTCGGCGACGGCGCTGTCGCCGCCCATGCCGCCTACGCCTACATCAGTTCGCGGTTCCCGCAAGGCTGACGGCTGGACCCGTTCGACGCCGCTGCACAAGCATCGGGCCGGACGGGTTCAGCTTTTTTTACGTTGTGCCCGTCTGGGCCATTTGGTAAGAGGACGCGCATTGAGACGCCGGGACTCTTCGCCGCATCAGGCGGCGTCCCGTTCGCCGCATGGCGCCCGGCCAGGACCGGGCCATACCGGGAATATACCATGAATGTGATGTTGCGCCGTTTCCTGCCTTTGGGCTGCCTGCTGCTCTTTCTTGGCGGCTGCGCCGGCCTGGTCGATTACTATTTTCTGCCTCCCCCTGAGGATACCGCCCAGGAACTTTATGAAGCCGGGCGGCAATCCATGTCGGAAAAGGACTATTACGGGGCCATCGGCTATTTCATGAAGCTCAAGGATCGTTATCCTTTCAGCCCTTACACCCCCATGGGCACCGTGGCCCTGGCCGATGCCTACTTCCTCACCGAAGACTATGGGATGGCGGCCGAGACCTACAAGGAATTCGAGTCGGTGCATCCGCGCAGCGAAGAAATTCCCTACGTTCTCTACCAGATCGGCGTGTCCAATTTCAAGCGCTCCGAATCCATCGACATGCCGCAGAACAATCTCCAGGAATCCATTCAGTATTTCTATCTCTTGGAGCAGACCTTCCCGGATACCGAATACGGCAAGGAAGCCGCCGACTACATCCGGCGCTGCCGCAAACGGATGGCCGAGCATGAGCTTTTCGTAGCCGACTTCTACTGGCGGACCAGCCAGTACGGGGCGGCCTGGAAACGCTACATGTACACCGTGGAGAACTTCAAGGAACTTCCGGAAGTGCTCGAATACGCCAAGCTGCGCTCCGGGCTGTCCTACCTGGAATACCAGAAGACCCTGACCGAATCCGAACGCCAGGCCATCGAAGGCAGCTGGCGGCACTGGGCCAAGCGCTGGTTGTAATGACCCGTCCCTGGAAAGCGCGCGTTTCCAGGGCCATCCGGCAACAGAACGGGGCGGCTCGCCGCCCCGTTCGTGTTTGCCAGCCAGGACAGCCATGAACGTTTCGGATCTTATCGCTTCCGGCCAGTGGCCCGAGCCCATGGAGCGCGGCCGCGTCGCCGACACGGCCTTTGCCGCCGCCTACAATCGGTCCTCCGATCTCCAGCGCGCCTGGATCAAGACCGGACTGGCCGCAGTCTACGCCGCCCTGGGCGGCCCCTTGCCGGCCAGCCGGGAGCGCCGGGACAGCCTCGGCCACGACCTCAGCCTCACCAGCCTCGACGCCCCGCTCGACTTTGTCCTGGTGCTGTGCGGCCGGGATTTCCTGTCCCCGGCCAGGCTGGTGGCGGCGGTCGTCCCGGCCTTGTGCGCCCGGGCCCGGGATGTCGCCGCCGTCCGGGTGGGCGGCGCTTGGCCCAGGCCGCTTCTGACCGCGCTCGAGCTGTGCGGCCTGGAAACGGCCTGCCGCATCGGCTCCCGGGATCTGCCCGAAGTGCTGGCCGCACTGCCGGCCAAGGGCAGGGGAGCGGTGATGGTCCTGGGCGACGTGTCCCTGCCGGCCCGGCTGCCTGCCGCCCTGGACGTCCATGTCGCCCGCATTGCCGGACGCGCCGGGGTCTTCGTCCAGGACGACGCCTGCTTTGACGCCGACGCCCTGGCCTTTGCCCACCCGGACATGGACTTTTTCGTCCACGGCGGGGCCTGTCCCGAGCTGTCGGCCTTTGCCGCCGGGCAGGGCGAGCTGGCCCAGGCGGCCGATTGCGGCTACGACGTCGTCTATGCCGCGCCGCACCTGCTGCCCCTGGCCCTTTCCGTCGCGCCCCTGGCACTTGGGCCGGGCCGGGAAACCTTCTGGCTGTGGCCGCAACTGGCCCCGCACGTCCTTCGCCGCCGCCGTCTGGGCGCGGCCGTGGCCTTTGCCGTGGCCGACGCCGCCGCCGGCAACGATTGATTGTTGCCCGACGCAACCCCCGCCAACCCCACCGGAGCGAGCATGAGCGCCAAAAAGGGCACCCCCAAGAGCCGGCTGGCCAGTCTGCGCAACATCGGCATCATCGCCCACATCGATGCCGGCAAAACCACGCTGACCGAGCGCATCCTGTATTTTTCCGGTCGCATTCACCGCATGGGCGAGGTCCACGACGGCACCGCCACCATGGATTTCATGCCCGAGGAGCAGGAGCGCGGCATCACCATCACCTCGGCCTGCACCACCTGCTCCTGGAAAGGCCATCAGATCAACATCATCGACACCCCGGGCCATGTTGATTTCACCATTGAGGTGGAACGCTCGCTTCGAGTGCTCGACGGCGCGGTGGGGGTGTTTTGCGCCGTGTCCGGGGTGGAGCCGCAATCCGAGACCGTCTGGCGGCAGTCCGTGGCCTACGGCGTGCCCAAGCTGGCCGTGGTCAACAAGCTCGACCGGCCCGGGGCCGATTTCGAGGCCGTCATCGCCGCCATGCGCGAGAAGTTGCGGGCCAATACCGTGGCCGTGTCCATTCCCGTGGGCCAGGGACCGGAACTGGCCGGCATCATCGATCTCGTGGCCATGGAAAAGCTTTCCTTCGAGCCGGGCGGCGGCAGCGGGGAAGTGACCCGCGAGCCGCTTTCGACGGCCGAGGCCGAACTGGCCGGCCCCTGGCGGGAAAAACTCCTGGAAGCGGCCTGCGAATACGACGAGGCGCTTGTCGAACCCTATCTTTCCGGCGAGCCCATTGCCGCCGCCGCCCTGGTCGCGGCGCTTCGCCGGGGCGTGATCGACCATTCCCTGGTGCCGGTCTTTGCCGCCTCGGCGCTCAAAAACATCGGCGTCCAGCCGGTGCTCGACGGCGTGCTGGCCTATCTGCCAAGCCCGCTGGACCGGCCCGGCGCGGTGGGCCTCGATCCCGCCACCAAGGCCGAGCTCGTCTTTGCCCCGGAAGCCGACGCCCCCCTGGCCGCCCTGGTCTTCAAGGTCAGCATGGAGACCGGCCGGCGGCAGGTGTTCGCCCGGGTCTATTCCGGCCGCATCGAGGCCGGCAAGGACGTGTACAACGCCACCCGGGGCGAGACCGAGCGCCCGGCCAGGCTGTTCCATCTCCATGCCGGACATCGGGAAAAGGCCGAAATCGCCGGCCCGGGCGAGATCGTGGCCATTGCCGGCATGCGCCGGGCCGCCACCGGCGATACCCTGTGCGACCGGGAGACCCCCATTCTGCTGGAATCAATCGCCGGCTACAAACCGGTCATCAGCCTGGCCCTTGAGCCGCGAAACGCCGAGGAGACCGAGCGCCTCAAGGAGGTTCTCGACAAGCTCACCGAGGAAGACCCCACCTTGATCCTGACCCTCGACGCCGACAGCGGCCAGATGATCCTGTCCGGCATGGGCGAGCTGCACCTGGACGTGGTCCTGGAGCGGGCGCGCCGGGAATACGGCGTCTCCCCCCGGGCCGGCAAGCCGCAGGTCGTCTACCAGGAAACCGTCACGGCCGAAGGGGCGGGCGAGGGCGTCTTCGAGCGGGAACTGGGCGAACGGCTGCACCACGGCCGGGTGACGCTGGCCGTCTCGCCGCTGCCCCGCGAGGCCGGCCGTGAAATCGTTTTCGAGATCGACCGGCAGGCCTATCCCCCGGCCTGGAGCGCGGCCATGGCCGAGGGGCTGGAAGACGGCCTGCAAAGCGGACCGCTCTCGGGCCATCCGGTCCAGGACGTGCGGGTGCGGGTGACGGGCATTTTCCCGGAAGAGGGCAAGACCACCGACGTGGGCTGCCGCATGGCCGTCAGCCAGGCCCTCAAGGCCGCCCTGGCCGCTGCCCGGCCGGCCCTGCTCGAGCCCATCATGGAACTGGAGATCGGCGTGCCGGACGCCTTTGTCGGCGACGTGGCCGGGCTGCTCGGGGCCAAGGGCGCCAAGATCGAGAACATGGCGGACCGGGGCGGGCACAAGACCGTCACAGCCCTGGCTCCGCTCCGCCAGATGTTCGGCTTTTCCACCGAGCTGCGCTCGGCCACCCAGGGGCGGGCCGGGATGACCATGCGTTTTCTCAAATTCGACCTGCTCCAGTAGGCACCCGAACGTCCATGTCCACGCGTTGTCTGGTTTCTCCCGAGGTCTCCAAGCGTCTGAGTGTGCTGCGCGCGCTGCTCGTCATCTTTGTCATCGGCATCCACGCCGAAAAGGGCTTGCAGGCCTATTACCCGGACCTTCCCGATCTGCTGCAGCTCTATCTGAACCTCGTTCCCCACAACATCTTTCGGTTGGCCGTGCCGCTCTTTTTTTCCATCTCCGGCTACCTGTTCTTCTTGACCTACAAGCCCGACGCAGCTGCGTACGGGCGGATGGTGGCGAAGAAAACCCGCACCATCCTGGTGCCGTATCTGCTCTTTAACGCCATAAGCCTGCTGCTGATTTTCATATTCAACAAGATTCCGTATATCGGCGACATCAACATGGTGCGCCAGGATGGCGTCCTCAAGCTCCTGCTTGGCGTCTACCGCTATCCGGTCAACTACACGCTCTGGTTTTTGCGCGACCTCTACGTCTACTTTCTGCTGGCCCCGGTGTTCTACGTTCTTTCCAAGGAAATTCCTTTCCTTGGCCTGATCGTCTGCTGGGCCATCTGGATGTTCGTGCCGCAGCAGGGTATCCCCATCGAACTGAGTGGGCTGATCTTTTTTTACGGCGGTTGCATGCTTTCCCGCTTACGCATCAACCTCGACGGCGGCAGACGCCTGCTTGCCCCGCTGGCCGTCATCTATCTGATCCTCCTCGGCACGACGGCCTACTTCGAATACACCTACGGCGCCACGTCCTACTACCATCTCCTGTATCGTCACAGTATGATCTTCGGCACCATGACCTTGTGGCTGCTGTCGGCCTATCCGCCGCTATGCGACAACAAGACGCTGCTGCGCCTGGCCGGCGTCTCCTTTTTCATCTACCTTGTCCACGAGCCGATCCTTTCGTACCTCATTTACGGCACCCGGTTCCTGTTCAAGCCCTCGGGCGTCGTGGCCGGCATCGCCTACATGTGGCTGCTCATGGCTGTTGATTACGCACTGTGCCTGGGGCTGGCCATCATACTGCAACGCCGGCTGCCCCGGGTGTACGCCCTGGCCTCGGGGGCCCGGTAGTGACGCATCCGCGGGCGGTGTGCGCGTCGATTCGGGAGGGAAGGGGGCGGACGTCCCTTGGCCGTCCGCGGCGTCCTTCCCGGCCCTTTTTACCCTATCCCCGGACGTCGCGGCGCGGGACGTGACGGGAGGAGGCCTATGCGCATCATTGGCGGACAGTTCGGCGGACGCTCCATCAAGGTCATCGACGCCCCGGGCCTGCGCCCGGCCACGGGTCGGGTGCGCGAAGCCCTTTTTTCCATGCTGGCGGCCCGGGGCGTGCTGTTCCCGGGAGCAGCCGTCCTCGACTGCTTTGCCGGCGCGGGGAGCGTTGGCATCGAGGCCCTGTCGCGCGGCGCGCAGGCGGCCGTTTTCATCGAGCGCAGCCCGGCCGTGGCCAAGGTGTTGCGGGAGAATCTGCGCGGCCTGGGTCTTTCGCCGCAAACGGCCCGGGTCATGGAAGCCGACGTGGCCAAGGCCTTGCCCAGGCTCGCCGGCCGGCGCTTCGACCTGGTGGCCATCGATCCGCCCTATGGGCAAGGGCTTTTGCCCCCGACCCTGGCCCGGCTTGCCTCCCTGGGGCTTGTGGCCGATGATGGGGTGGTGGTGGCCGAAATCGAGGCCGGGGTCGAGCTGGCCCCGGACGACGTCCCGCCGTCATTTGTCTGCCTGACCGACCGGACCTACGGTCAAACGAGGATTATCCTATGGACGCTGGCAAGCCCTGCATCGCCGTCTATCCCGGAACCTTCGACCCCCTGACCAACGGGCATGTCTCCCTGGTGCGCCGGGCGGCCATGATCTTCGGCACGGTCATCGTGGCCGTGGCCGGCGACTCGCACAAGACGCCGCTGTTTTCTCTTCAGGAACGCGTGGCCATTGCCGAGGACGTCTTTGCCCGGGACGATCGCGTGCTGGTCGAAGGCTTTCAGGGTTTGCTCGTCAACTATGTCAAGTCGCGCCAAGCCAACGTGATCCTGCGCGGCATGCGGGCGGTGTCCGATTTCGAATTCGAATTCCAGATGGCGCTTATGAACCGCAAGCTCGACCGCACCATCGAAACCGTTTTTATCATGACCGATTACAAGTGGCTCTACATCAGCTCCACCATCGTCAAGGAAGTGGCCAAGCACGGCGGCGACATCCGGGGCATGGTGCCTGATCTGGTGCGCGAGCGCATGCTGGTCAAGTTCGGCCTGGCCGGCGCGCCGGGCGGCAACGGGGAGGGTTGAGCAGCGTGGCCAAGCTGCGTGTGGTCTGCCTGCTCGGGGCCACCGGCACCGGCAAGACCGAGGCCGCCATCGTCCTGGCCGCCGCCATGGGCGGCGAAGTGGTCAACGTGGATTCGAGGCAGGTCTATGCCGGCGTGCCCATCCTGACCGCCCAGCCAAGCGCAGCCGAGCGGGAGGCCTGCCCGCATCATCTCTACGGCGACACGCCGCTTGACGTGGCTGTTGCGGCCGGCGATTTCGCCGTGCGGGCCAGGGCCGCCGCCGCCGCCATCCAGGCCCGGGGCCGGCTGCCCCTTTTTGTCGGCGGCACGGGTCTTTATTTCCGGGCCATCCTGGGCGGGCTGGCCCCCATCCCGGCCATTGCCCCGCAGGTGCGCGCCGCAGTCGTGGCCGACTGGGAGCGGCTGGGGCCGGCCGCCATGCACGCCGCCCTGGTCCGGGTCGATCCGGCTTATGCCGCCCGCATCGCCCCGGCCGACCGCCAGCGCGTCACCCGGGCCCTGGAAGTGGAACGCGCCACCGGACGTCCGTTTTCCGACTGGCACAAACAGGGCGACCCAAACGCCCCGGACTACAACGCAGCCATGATCGGCCTGGCCCTGCCCCCGGAGGAACTCGTCCCCCGGCTGGCCCGGCGCATCGAGGCCATGGTCGCCGCCGGAGCGGTGGAGGAAGTCAGGCAGGCCCTGGCCCGCTATCCGGCTGACGCCCCGGGCCTGACCGGCATCGGCGGACCGGAAATCGTCGCCCATCTGGCCGGGGCGCGCAATCTCAAGGAAACCAAGGAAACCTGGCTGTCCAACACGCGTGCCTACGCCAAGCGCCAGATGACCTGGTTTCGCAAGGAGCCGGGCGTGGTCTGGCTGGCCCCGGGCGATCACGCCGGCGTTCTTGCGGCTGTGGCCCGGCATTTCGGGGAGCAAGGCGCATGAACCGGCGACAGGCGCTGGCATTTCTGGGCGCGGCCGGTCTTGCCG
>JBKICS010000202.1:0-7755 GCA_046567015.1 Acidobacteriota bacterium
AATAGCACGGGGTGTTTTCCGAGGCTTCGGTCGCGGCCAGCATCCGCACGGTCCCCTGGGCGACGTCGACCACGGCGATGTCGGCGTGGGTGGCGTCGATGGGGGCGGGCTCGCCGCCCGGGCCGAGATGCCGTCGGCCTCGGGGCGCGGCGCTGGGATCAGTGGTTTCGAAGACGATGGACTTGCCGTCCGGGGAAAAGGCGAACGCGCCCACGTCGCGGTCGGTGACCAGGGGACGGGTGTTTCCTGACCCCAGGGCGTAGAGGTACAGGCTGGAGATGCCGCCGCCGGAGTCATAGACCTCCACTTCGGCGTCGCAACCGGCCTGGCGCGATTCAGCGGCCTTGCCCGGGGTGGCCATGGTCAGGGCCAGGGACTTGCCGTCGGGTGAAAAGGCCAGATCCAGGATGTCGTCCCGGCCGTTGATGAGGCGTCGGGATTGGCCGGTGGAGGTCGTCAGCAGGTAGACGTCGGTGGCGTCGTCGCTTTGGACGAGATAGGCCAGTTTCGAGCCGTCCGGGGAAAACCGGGGCTTTTCGCAGACCAGGCTGTCCGGGGTGACCGGTTTTGCCCCGCCCCTGGCCGCGTCGGCCAGATAGATGCGCGAGGACAGCTCCCCGTCGCCGGCATCGGGCACGGCCCGGGTGACGACAAAGGCCACGCGCCGGCCGTCGGCGGAGACCCGGACATCGTCGATCATGGCCACACGCAGCATGGTTTCGATGTCAAAGGATTTGCCCGTCGTCGCGCCACTGTCGGCGGCAGCCGTCAGCAGCGCCAGGATCAGGGCCAGCAGACAGACGAACGGGCGTCGGGAAACGGGTTGGGACACGGCAGACCTCTTGGGAAGCGGTGGCCGGAGTGTACGACCGGTTGGAAGCCGGGTCAAATCCCAAAAGGAAAGGCCCCCTTGCGGGGGCCTCGAATCAGATGCGCAGGGCGGCGTCCGCTGGACGCTTGGCCAGCCACAGGTCGAACAGGAACCTCGTGAAGAAGATCGCCGTGAACATCGAGGCCACGATGCCGAGAATCAGCGTCACGGCAAATCCCCGGATGGGTCCGGTGCCGAACTGATAGAGCACCACGGCGGCGATGACGGTGGTCACGTTGGCGTCGAGGATGGTCAGGGTGGCCCGGGAGTACCCGATGTCCACGGCCTTTCGCGCCGTATCGCCCCGGCGCAGTTCCTCGCGGATGCGCTCGAAGATGATGACGTTGGCGTCCACCGCCATGCCGATGGTCAAGATGATGCCGGCGATGCCCGGTAGGGTCAGGGTGGCCCCGAACCCGGCCAGTCCGGCCACGATGAGCACCAGGTTGAAAAGCAGCGCCATGTCGGCCACGGCTCCGGCCAGACCGTAATAGACGACCATGAACAGGACGACGATAATGCCGCCGATCACGGCCGAATAGACGCCCTTCTCGATGGACTCCTGGCCCAGGGACGGTCCGACCGTGCGCTGTTCCAGGATGTTGACCGGGGCGGGCAGCGCGCCGGCGCGAAGGACAATGGCCAGGTCGCGGGCTTCCTCGGTGGAGAACCGGCCGGTGATGCTGGCCCGGCCGCCGCCGATCTTTTCCTGGATGGTGGGCGCGGAATAGACCTTGCCGTCGAGCACGATGGCCAACTGCTTCTTGACGTTCTCGCCGGTGACCCGCTCGAACTGCCGCGAGCCGCCCGGGGTGAAGGTCAGGGCCACGTAGGCCTGATTGTTGCTGTCGAAATTGGCCCGGGCGTCGGCGATGGACTCGCCGGTCATGACCGCGTCGGCCTTGAGTACGATGGGCCGCTCCAGGTAGGAGCCGTCGGGGTTGCGGTGGCGCAGCACCGACAGTTCGTCGCCCGGAGGCAGGACGCCCTTTTGCGCCTTGTCCAGATCGGCCGAGGAATCGACGACCTTGAATTCCAGGTGGGCGGTCTTGCCGATGAGCTTGATGGCCCGCTCGGGGTCTTGCAGGCCCGGCAGCTGGATCTGGATGCGGTTGTCGGCCTGCTTGCGGATGTCGGGCTCGGCCACGCCGAATTCGTCGATGCGGTTGCGGATGGTCTTGACGGCCTGGTCCACGGTCATGCGGGCCTGATCGTCCTTGTAGCGCTTGGTAAAGGACAGCTTGTAGACGAAGCGGCCTTCCGGGGCGCTTTCCACGTTGTCCACATGCAACACGGAAAAGTGGCTGGAGAGGTAACTGTCCAGCGCGTCGCGCTTCTCCGGGGTGGCCAGGACGAATTCCAGCTCCTTGCCGTCGTCGGTGGTGCCGGGACGCTGGATGACGATGCCTTCGTCCTTGACCTGGTCGCGGATGTCGCGGCCCATCTGGGCCAGGGAGTTGGCCAGCGCCTTGTCCACATCGACGCCCAGGGTGAGGTGGATGCCGCCCTTGAGGTCAAGGCCCAGGTTGATCACGTCATCGGGCAGGAACTTGCCCAGAAAAGACTGCTTGACCGACCCCAGGGAGGGCAACGTGTAGATAAGGCCCAAAAAGGCCACGAGACTGATCACAGCCAGCCGCCAACGCAGATTTCCAGTCATGGGCGAGGCTCTCCTTGGGAGGCTTGTCGTGGAAAACGACAAAACGAAGGGACTGCCGGGGGCATCCCTTCGTCGTCGCTTCGGGCGTCACACGGCCCGAAGTCGGTTCCTAGTCTTTGGACTTGTCTTTGCCCTTGGGCTCGGCCTTGGCCGCCGTGGGCGCCGCGTCGCCAGGGCCGGAGACAAAGTTGCGATTGATCTCGATGTTGAGATCCTTGGCGATTTCAATGGTCAGCTTGTCGCCATGCACTTCCATGATCCGACCGTAGATGCCGCCGCCGGTCAGGATGTAGTCGCCGCGCTTGAGGCCGGCCAGATATTCACGGTGCTGTTTGGCCTTTTTCTGCTGGGGACGGATGAGCAGAAAATAGAAAATGCCGAACATGAGGATCAGCGGCAAAAATGCGGTGATGGGGTTGCCCCCGGCGGCGTCGCCGCCAGGAACGGCGCCCATGGCGTGCGCCAGGCTCGGAAAAAGCATGATGCCTCCAGTGTGAGATGATGGTAGCGCCCGAATAACCGATTTGCGGCACCATCCGCAACGCGATGCGCGGTTCGGGACAAGTCTATCGCGCCAAAATGGATGGTCCAAAAAAGCCGCCGCGTCAAGGTTTGATTGCGACGCAAGGGGCCGGCACATCGGGGTTACCGGCTCTCGGGCCAGGGCGTGCACTCCCTGGCCGGGGCAAATCCCCGGGCGAAAGCCTCGGACAGCGTGGGCAGGAGTTGCAAGTTGCGCCGGCCGATGCGCGCCCCGTCCGGGCAGTCCGGGGCATGGAATCGCCCGGAGGCGGCGTTGCCCCGATACGGGGCGGCCGGGGCCGGCAGGGCGAGCAGGCGCGGCCAGAAGCCCTTGCCCGCCGCCATGGCCCGACGCTGGGCAGCAAGCAGCCGCTCGCCAAGCTCCCGGGGCAGGTCGTCAAACCGGAAGAAAAAGGCCGCGCCCTCGGTCACCAGCCGTTCCCCTACCGACGTGCCGTCCGGCAGGAGCAGTTCGCCGAGCAGCCGGTCGAATCGGTCGCGGCCCGGCCCCACTCCAACAAACCGCAACGAAACGCCCCGGACCAGCCGCAGCAAGGCGGCCCTGGACTCCAGGGCATAATACTGACCGGGCGCGCCGTCGTGGCCCAGTTCCGGGGCATCGATGCCGGCCAGCCGCACCCGTTCGCCGCTTTCCAGCCGGCAGGTGTCGCCGTCGAAGACCCAGGCAACCCGCACGGCATGTGGCTGGTCCCCGGCCGACAGGTTCCAGGCCATCGCCGTGGTGGTCCACAGGGCCAGGGTCAGCAACAAGACCGTGGCACGCCTGACCACCACCCTGACTCCGTTTCCTTGCCTCACCGGCCCCTCCCATGCAAAACGGCCGCCGCGTCGCCGCGACGGCCGTTTGACGGCGCGATACGTCGCAGCCAGTCTATTTGATGTTGCCGGGCACGAAGCCGATCTTGTCGATGGCTTCCTTGATCGCGTCCGCGGGGGCGTCGCCCTCGAAGGAAGCCAGGCCCTTGAGTAAATCGACCGAGACGTTGGTCAGGCCCGGCACGGCGGACAGGGCCTTGGTCACGGAATTGACGCAGTTTTGGCAATGCATGCCGCCGACTTCGATGGTTTTCATGCTTCCTCCTTGGCTTTCCCGGCGATATAGGCCAGGGCCGCCGGGAAATCGAGGGTGCCCTCGTAGATGGCCCGGCCGGAAATGACGCCTTCCAGGCCTTTTTTGGAATAGGGATAGAGCGCCTTGACGTCGGCCAGGGTGGCCACGCCGCCGGCGGCGATGACCGGCAGCTCGGTCAGTTCGAGCAGCCGGGCCAGGGCCGGCTGGTTGACTCCGGACTGCATGCCGTCGCGGCTGATGTCGGTATAGACCACGAAGGCCGCGCCGGCGGCGGCCAGGCCCGGCAGTACGTCCTCGACGGTTTGCCCCGAGTCCTCGACCCAGCCCTTGACCTTGAGCCGGCCGTCCACGGCGTCCAGCGACACCCCGACCCGGCCGGGATGGGCGGTACAAATGGCGGCAAAGGCGTCGGGATCGGCCAGGGCCAGGGTGCCGATGATCAAACGGCGCACCCCGGCTTCGAGGTAGGCGGCGGCGGTCTGGGCGTCGCGCACCCCGCCGCCGAGTTGGACCGGGATGGACAGGCCGGAACAGATGCGGGCGATGAGCGCGAAGTTGCGGGGCTTGCCGCTAAAGGCCCCGTCCAGGTCGATCAGATGCAGCCACTGGGCTCCGAGCCCGGCCCAATGCCGGGCCATGGCCTCGGGATCGGGGGAAAACACGGTCACGGCATCGGCCACGCCCTGGCGCAGCCGCACGCACTGGCCGTCCTTGATGTCGACTGCGGGAAAAACGATCACAACCCGAACTCCGCGATGCCCTGCCGCAGGCCCTCCTGGGCCAGTTCCATGGCCGAAAGCCAGCGGCCGTTTCTGGCCACGAACTTCTTGGCGTCCAGGATGTTTTCCGCCAGGGATTTCTGGGTTTCGTCGAAATGGAACTGCTTGACAAGCCCGCCCGTGCGCACGTCGATGAGGTAGAGCACGAAATCGACGCTGGCCGGATGGGTGGAGCCGACTTCCGAGCCGACGCGCTCGCGCCAGTCGATGACCATGGGCACGACCACATAGTCCACACCGGCGCACTTGCCGACGTTCTGGTAGTAGCGAAGCGTCCCCAAACGGCCGGATTCCTCGCCGCGCGGCGCGGACTTGGCGCAGGCGGCGGCCATCTGGGCCGGCACGAAGGACTGCTTGGCCCCGGCCAGGGCCTGATCCAGGGCGGCGTCGAGATGCACCGGGGCCATCTCGGGCACGACCCGGGCCGCCGGCAGGTAGCCGGCGAGCAGGTCGGCGTCGGTGGCCGGAATGGTGAAGGGGATCACGGCGAACTTCTTGCCCAGAAACGCCACGGCCGAAGTGGCGGCATCCGTGGCCACCGGGGCCTTGGCCATGGTGGCGCTTTTGCGCGCGCAGCCCGCCATGAGGCTCACGGCCACCAGCGCCGCGCCAAGATAGGCCAACGATTTGCTTCGCATCAGTCCAGGCTCCCTTTGGTGCTCGGCACCCTGCTCGATCCGTGCGCGGCCGTGGCCCGGCGCAGGGCCAGTCCCAACGCCTTGAAGGCCGCTTCCACCAGATGGTGGCCGTTTTGTCCGTAGACGAAATGCATATGCAGATTCATACGGGCGGAAATGGACAGGGACTTGAAGAACTCCCGCCACAAGTCCTTTTCCTCGCCGGCAATGATGGGCGGCAGCACGTTTTCCCGGTAGACGAGGTAGGGGCGGCCCGAGAGGTCCACCACCACGTCGCACAGCGCCTCGTCCATGGGCACCCGGGCGTCGCCCACCCGATTGATGCCGGCCCGGTCGCCCAGGGCCTGGCGGAAGGCCTCGCCGAGACAGATGGCCACGTCCTCCAGGGAGTGGTGGGCGTCCACCTCCAGATCGCCCCGGCAGGTCAGCTTGAGGTCGAATCCGGCCCAGAAGGCCAGCAGGTTGAGCATGTGGTCGGCGAACCCGAAACCGGTGTCCACCGCGGCGTTGCCGGCCCCGTCGATGGCGATCTCGACGGCCACCCGCGTCTCCCCGGTCTCCCGGGAGTAGGCTCCGAAACGTTCCGGCATGGGCAACTCCATCCGCCTAGGCGGACGGAGCCTCCTTCTTGCCGGCGGCAGCCGGTTTGGCCGCTTCGGCCTGGGCCGGTTGGGCCGCTTCGGCCTGGGCCGCCGGGGCGGCTTCGGGCGTCTCGGGATAGAGCTGCTTTTTGGCCTCGGCCTGTTTGTGCTCACGATCGGCCCGCTCCACCTCGGCTTCCAAGGTGGATTTGACGTCGGTGCTCATGCGCCGAAACTCGGCCATGCCCTTGCCAAGCGTCTTCATGAGGTCAGGCAGCTTGGACGGGCCGATGACGATCAGGGCCACCACCAGGATGACCAGAAGCTCCGTGGAACCGATGCCGAACATAGCACTACTCTTTTGGCCGGACCGCGCGGGACCGGGATGATGACGCGTACGCCGTGACTATTCCCATTCGATGGTCGCCGGCGGCTTGGACGAAATGTCGAAGACCACGCGGTTGACCCCTTTGACTTCGTTGATGATGCGGTTGGACATGACGGCCAGGACTTCCGAAGGCACCCGGCTCCAGTCCGCCGTCATGGCGTCCAGGCTGTCCACCACCCGGATGGCGGCCACGTTCTCGTAGGTGCGGCCGTCGCCCATGACCCCGACGGTCTTTAGCGGCAACAAAACGGCAAACCCCTGCCAGACCTTGCGGTACCAGCCCGAGGCGATAAGCTCGCTCTGCACGATCTTATCCGTTCGGCGTAAAATCTCAAGCCGTTCCTCGGTCACCTCGCCGATGATGCGAATGGCCAGGCCCGGCCCGGGGAAGGGATGCCGCCAGATGATGAAATCCGGCATGCCGAGCTCCACCGCCACCTTGCGCACTTCGTCCTTAAAAAGCTCTCGCAGCGGCTCGATGAGTTTCAGCTTCATGACCTCGGGCAGCCCGCCCACATTGTGGTGGCTCTTGATGACGGCCGAGGGGCCCTTGAAGGACTCGGACTCGATGACGTCGGGATAGAGCGTCCCCTGGGCCAGGTACTTGACCTTGGGGAGCTTGGCCGCCTCGACCTCGAAGACCTCGATGAAGGTCCGGCCGATGATCTTGCGCTTCTCCTCGGGGTCGGTCACGCCGGCAAGCTTGTCCAGGAACAGCTTGGAGGCCTGGATGTAATGCAGGTTGAGGTCAAAGTGCTCGCGCAGATAGGCGGCCACTTCCTCGCCCTCCCCGAGGCGCAAAAGGCCGTTGTCGACGAAGATGCAGTGGAGCTTCTTGCCGATGGCCTTGTGCAGCATGACCGCGACCACAGTGGAGTCCACGCCGCCGGACAGGGCGCAGACCACCTCGTCGTCGCCGACCTTGGCGGCCAGGGTGGCCAGCTCGGTCTCGACGAAGCTCGACATGGTCCAGCCCGGGGTCAGCCCGGCGATGTCGAAAAGGAAATTGCTGATGATGCGTTCGCCGTCCTCGGTGTGGGCCACCTCGGGATGGAACTGCAGGGCGTAGATGCGCCGGGACACGTCGGCCAGGGCGGCGATGTCCACATTCTTGGTGCGCGCCGCCACCACGAACCCGGCCGGAGGCGTCGTCACTTTGTCGCCGTGGGACATCCAGACGATATGGCTGGTCTTTTCCGGCAAACCGGCAAAAAGCGGCACAT
>JBKICS010000203.1:0-4527 GCA_046567015.1 Acidobacteriota bacterium
GCAGGTCGAGATGGTTGGTGGGTTCGTCCAGGAGCAGAACGTCGGGCTCGGTCACCAGGGCCCGGGCGATGGACAGGCGCTTGCGCCAGCCGCCGGACAAGGCTTCCACCGGCGTGTCCGGATCCTCAAAACCCAGACGCCCGAGGACCACGGCGGCGCGGCCCCCGGCCTCGGCCTCGCCGCGGCCGAAGGCTTCGGCCACGGCCCGGTTGACGACTCCGGCCACGGTGTCCCCGGCCGTAAACACGTCCTGCTGGGCCACGTAGGCCAGGCGCGCCCCCTGGCGCAGGGTGCGCTCGCCGGCGTCGGCCGTTATCATGCCGGCCATGATCTTGAGCAGCGTGGACTTGCCCGAGCCGTTGGGGCCAATCAGCCCGATGCGTTCCCGCTCGCAAACGGACAGGGAAATGCCGGTGAAGAGCTGGCGAATGCCGAAGGCCTTGGAAATGCCGCGAAGGTTGATCATGCAGGCGCTCATGGCCGCCTTGAGTAGACAAAGCCGGCCAGGGCGTCAAATGGCGCGTGCGGCGATTGCTGCCCTGCGGCGGCGGATCGCCCGGCCGCCGAGGATCGTCCCGGCCGGACGGCGCGGTGGGTTCCGGTACCCGGCCGGGCTTATTGCGTCCGGTTGTTCAGGGCCATGGACAGGGCCAGGACCACCTGGTTGCGCCCGCCCTGCTTGGCCCGGTACATGGCCTCGTCAGCCCGGTCCACCAGCAGTCCGGGGGCGGCGTCGGCCTCGAAGTCGGCCACCCCGAAACTGGCCGTCAGGCGTCCGACGCCGGGAAACGTCGTCCCCTGGATCTCCCGCCGCAAGCCCTCGGCCAGGGCTCTGGCGGCCTCCAGACCGGTCTCCGGGCAGATGAGCAGAAATTCCTCGCCGCCCCAACGGCCGACGATGTCCGTCTCCCGGGTCGTGGCCATGAGGATGTCGCTGACGTGCACCAGCACGGCGTCGCCCACGCCGTGGCCGAAGGCGTCGTTTATGTCCTTGAAGTTGTCGAGATCGACCATGATGACGGAATAGGCCGTCCCGTAGCGGTCGGCCCGCCGCCACTCGGCGGCCAGGGCCTGGTCGAGCCGGCGCCTGTTGCACAGGCCGGTAAGCCTGTCCGTAAGGGAGAGCACCGCCAATTCCTGGTTTTTCTTGTCGAGCTCCCGGTTTTTCTCGGCCAGCTCCAGAGTGCGCAGGCGCACTTTTTCCTCCAGGTTGACCACCAGCCCCCGGATGCGATGGTTCATGGCATTGAGCGACCCGGCCAGATCGCCCAGTTCGTCGTTGCCGGGGATGACCACGGACACGTCGAGATTGCCGTCGCGCACACTGCCGGCGAACTGGGTCAAGGCCACGATCTTGCTGGTGATGGCGACATGGAGCATCCGCCCCACGATGATGACGCAGCCCAGGCCCGAAAGGGCCGAAAGCAGGATGATGCCGCCGGCGATGCGGCTGGCCCAGACGCTGCGCTCCTTGGCCCGGGCCACCTCGGCGGCGGTGATCCGCTTGAGCTCATCGGAGATGGGGTCCACGGCCTTGGCCTGGAGGGAAAAATCATTGGCGTTGGCGTTCATGGCGGCCACGACATCCAGTAGCCGGGCGGCGGTCTTGGCAAAGGCCTCGAATTGCCGCAAGGCCTCGGCCTGCCTGGCCGGGTCCAGCTCCTCCTGGGCGATGATCCGGCGGCGCAAGGCGTCGAGCCGGTTGCTGGCGGCCTGCATGGTGGGTCGCTGGCGGCTGATCTGGTACTGCTTGACCAGGATATCGGCCTCCTTAAGGGCCAGGGCGGCCTGGGGCAGCGGCTGAAACAACGCCCCAAGACGGGCCATGATGGCGTCCAGCCGGGCGTCGAGGCCGTTTTCCGGCTCACCGACCACGGTGGCCAACTCGTTTTCACTCAAAAGCGTCTGGGAGAACCGTCGGGCCGTGGAGGAAAAAAAGTTCATATCCACGTTGCGTCTGGCGATGGCCGCGCCAGGCGGCAAGGCGGTGATGGCCCGCTTGAGGTCTTCGCTGAGCGCGATGACCCGGGCGGCCACGGCCAGGGCCGGCTGGCTGTAGTGCTCCTGGGCCTGGACAAACCCCTCGGTCGGCGCGTTGAGCACGAAATCCCGGTAGAGCCGGCGGGCTTTTTCCAGTTGCCCTTCCATCTCCAGCACCTTGCCGCGGATGTCCATGTTGGCCACGATGTCGTTTTCGGCGCCGCCCACCACGGCCAACCCCACGAATCCGGCCGTGCTGGCCATGACGAAAAACACCGACAGTATGGCAAAAGCCAGGCGGAGTTTGACCGTTATGCCAAGGTCATCCCAGAAGACGCGGAGCATCATGCCGGACCCTTAGCGTGGCGCATAGGTATAGACCACGTTGGCGGTCAGTCCGGCCACGCCCTGGGCCGGATCGTCCATACGCAAGACGTTGAAGCGCGGCGTGGCGCAGTCGCCGAACTGGTCGCATTGCAGCAGGCCGCTCACGCCGGGATAGTTCTTGGTGGCGCGCAGGGCGTCGCGCAGGGCCTTACGGCCGATGACCAGGCTGCCGTCGGCGTGTCTGACGGCAGCCCGTTCCAGGGCGGCGAACAAGATGCCGGCCGCGTCGTAGGCGGTTTGGTAGTAGGTCGTCGGCGGTTCGATCCGGTATTTGTCGCGATAGCTTTTGTGCAACGCCTCCACGGCCGGCCCCGGGTCCGCCGGCGTGGGCCCAACGAAATACATGCCCTTGCAGGCATCGCCCACCGCCTCGATAAACGTGTTCTCGATCAACGAGCCGTCGCTCATGAGGGTCACGCCGGCCATCTCCGGCATGGCCCGGGCGGCCAGCAGGACGTAGTTGCCCTCGGGCTGGAAGAGGGGGAAAAAGAGCAGTTCGGCCTTGGAGGCCGCCACGGCCTCCAGCACCGGGCGCATATTGGAGTCGCCTTTGTCCACTGCGGCAAAAAGGGTGATTCGTCCCCCCAACCGCTCGAATTCACGCTGGAAACCTTCGGCCAGTCCACGGGTATAGAGATCGCCGTCATGGATGAGGGCCGCGCTTTTGGCGCCGAGCTTTTCAGAGGCGTACCGCGCCGCCGCCGGTCCGGAATGCTCCTCGTTGGCCGCGGTGCGGAAATAGCCCGGCTGCCACTTGGGGGCCTGCTTGCCGCCGATGGACGTCAGGAACGCGGCGCTGTTGTTGCCCGAAATCATGGACAGTCCGGCTTCGGTCATGACCTGGGCCGCCGAAGCGGCGTCGCCGGAGCAGGTGGTGCCGAAAATGGCCGCCACCAACGGATCGGACACGATGCGCATGGCAGCGTTGGCGCCGCCTTCGGGCCGACATCCGGTATCCTCGATGACCAGCTCCACGGGATGCCCGAGGAGCTTGCCGCCGTGGGCGTCCAGGGCCAGTTCCAGGCCCCGCAGCTGTTCGAGCCCAAGGGGCGCCACCTTGCCGGTCAGCGACTGGATGACGCCAAGCCGCACCGGCCCGCCCGGGGCGATCTCGACGCAGCCCAACGGATCGTTGCAAACCGGCGGCTTGCCATTGGACAGTACGTACCAGCCCCCTGCCAAGACAACGACCAGACCCAAAAGTCCCATGCCCCAAACGAATCCTCGACTCATTGCGCCACTCTCCCACGAAACAGCCCGGTCAGGCCGCTCTCTTCGCCACTGCATCCTCCTTTTCTAAGGATTTCTGCGGGGATTACCAAATCATTTTTCAGCGTCCCTATCGAATTGCGCCGCTGCCACAGCGCACAGCCATTGCACTATCGGGTTAGCAAGGATCGCGGCAGCCTGGAAGTGCCTGGAAAGAAGGCAAAAGAGGCCTCGGGCGGCCTGGGGGTCTGGAATATGGCCGACGGTTACGCGTGCTCACGGTGGTCGATGTCTTTGACAGGCGCAGCCCGGTGATTGAAGTGGACCACTTCTTGACCGGTAATCGGGTAGCGAGAACTTTGGAACGCCTGAGTGCCGGGGGGCAGTGTCCGGCAATCATCCGCACGGACAACGGCCCAGAGTTTACAAGCAAGGCCCTCGATAGCTGGGCGCATGGGCAGGGAGCTAAACTGGAGTTCATTCGGCCTGGCAAGCCGATGGAAAACGGTCATATCGAAAGCTTTAACGGTCGGTTGCGGGATGAGTGCCTCAATGCCCAGACCTTCCGCTCGCTGGCCGAGGCCAAAAGGATCATCGAGAACTGGAGGCAGGATTACAACACCGTGCGCCCCCACAGCGCTCTTGCCGGTTTGAGTCCGGAGGAATACCAAAGAGCCGTTAAGGGGGGAAAACCTGAAACCAAGAGTCCGAACTTATCCTTGGTATACTCAATGGGGTAAGGTCAGAGATGCCTTCCGACGCGGCAGGCTCTTCCCGGACGCAGTGACGGTTACGACCAAGGCTCATGGGAGAGAGACTCGATGGGGTAAGGTCAGGTGAGGCCGAGCCTGGCAACGTCCAGGCCTCGGCCGCCGTGCGGTCGTCGCAACGCCGCCCATAAAAAAAGCCCCGTGTATTTCTACACGGGGCTTTTGAAAAATAGCCCTGGCG
>JBKICS010000204.1:0-7536 GCA_046567015.1 Acidobacteriota bacterium
CCGTGGCCTGGGTCAACTACGCCGGGCTGCCCAGCCACAAGGACCACGCCCGGGCAAAGCGGTTCTTCCCCATCGGCCCCGGCGCGGTCTTCGGCTTCGGGCTCAAGGGGGGCCTTAAGGCCGGGCGCAAATTCATCGAATCGGTTGCGCTCTGCTCGCACCTGGCCAACATCCTCGACGCCAAGACCCTGGTCATCCACCCGGCCAGCACCACCCATTCCCAGCTCACCCCGGCCGAACAGCTCGAGGCCGGCGTTACGCCCGACATGGTGCGCATTTCGGTCGGCATCGAGGACGTGGCCGACATCATCGCCGATCTGGACCAGGCCTTGCGTCAGGCCGACGCGTAGAAACGACAGCCTCCGGGGGAAGCGCCGCAGCGACTCGTTTCCCCCGGCCGCATCATGCGCCGGATGGGTTCCGGCCTTTGCCATCCCGGCCGGGCCGGGCCAGGAGCAGTCCCCCGGCCAGGGCGGTCAGCGGCGCGGCCGTGACCAGTCCGAAGCTGCCGACCAGGGTGCTCATGATCTCCGCCGCCACGTACGGCATGGTGGCCACGTTTATGAGCGGCACGCCCTGGGCCATGACCACCAGAAGCAGGGCGAGGCTGCCGCCGCAGTAGGCTAAAAGCAGCGTCGTGGCCATGGTGCCGACCACCACCCGCCCCACCCGCAGTCCCGACAGGCACAGCGCCAACCGCCCGATCTCCGGGTGGTGCGCCGCCACCTCGGCTTGGCTGGCGGCCACGTCCATGGCCACGTCCATGATGGCCCCGCTGGCCCCCAGGCAGATGGTGGCCAGAAACATGCGCCCCAGGTCCAGGTGGGCGTAGCCGGTGTAGAGCAGTGTCTCGGCAAAGGGCTTGACCGCGCCGGGCAAGGCGAAGCCCGGGGCCGTGGCCAGGGACAGCAGGCAGGCCACGCCCACCCCGCCAAGGGATCCCAGATAGGCGGCCACGGCCCGGCGGTTGACCCCACCGACCAGGAAGACCACGGCGGCCATGAGCGCCGCCGTGACCCCGAGCACGGCCAGCAAGGGGTCGGTCCCGCCCAGGGTCAAGGGCGCCAGCACCTTCCACAGGAGCAGCGCCGTAAAGACGAAGGACGCCACGGCTTTGACCCCGGTCATTCCGGCATAGGCGACCAGGGCCAGGACAAACAGCGCCAGAAGCCCGCCCTGGAGCGTCAGCCGCCAGTGGTCCTGGGCCACGGCCGAGACGATCATGTCGTCGCGGAGCGACAGGACCACCAGCGCCGTGTCGCCCGGGGCGAACAGCTTGTCCATTTCGAGCTTGCCGAGCAGGATGTTGTCGGCCACGATTTCCCGGCCGGCAAAGGGGCCGGAAAGCGGCGAAACCGTCACGCGCTGCTCACCCTCGCGCACCAACCCGTACTGGCGCACATGGGCGTCGTCCACGGCCGCGACCCGGGCCTTGACCTGCACCGCCTCGGCGGGCAGGCGCGCCTCGAAGCCGGTGGGCCAACACCACAGCCCGACGCACAGCGCCGCCACCAGTCCCAGCAACAGCCAATCCTTCCACGATCCCAAGGCAATCCGCGCCATGTGTCATCCTTTTTCCCGTCCAGCCCGCATCCGGCCGGACAGGCCCGGGGCCGCGCCCCCGGGATACAGTGTGTCCCGATTTCGCGGCCCCGGCCGATTGCCGAGCGGAAGCATCCCGCCCGCAAATATTCCCCGTTTGGCGCGTCGCACCATGGGGCACAAAACCCCTCGCACTTCTCGGAAATCCCCCCGGGAGGGTCCGGGAGCAACGGCGGCTCGCATCAAGCGCCTCCGCCGACCCTCTCGCTCCGCAGCCGACCGGCTTGCCGCCCCCGCCACGCCCCCCTTAACAACTTCTTCCCATCAAGGGGGTCCGGGGGGGATTATCCCCCCCGGCCGCCGGAGGCATTCTTCCCTCTTTTCTCTTCATTCTTGACTAGTTACTGGCGACCTTTTTCTCGCCCATGGCCTGCATGAGCTTCTTGGACAGGTCGGTGTTGTCGTAGTAGCCGGCGAAGGTTTCCGCGCCCGGCCCCAGGGCCGAGGTCAGGACCGGGACGCCGGTGTGGGAGTAGCTGGTCCAGGCGATGCCGGCCTTGTTGTCCAGGATATGGGTCAGAGTCACGGCGAGCGGCTCGTAGCCGCCGTAGGCCCGGTAGTCCATTTCGTTGGCCGTTTTTTCCGCATCGCCCTTCATGGAACGGGCGAAGGCGTCCTTGACGGCGGCCAGCTCGAAATCGCGCAGGTACAGGCCATAGGGGTTGGCCGGCGAGGTGTTGTTCTCGTCGGGTTTG
Source organism: Acidobacteriota bacterium (assembly GCA_046567015.1). Classification (GTDB taxonomy): domain Bacteria; phylum Desulfobacterota; class Desulfovibrionia; order Desulfovibrionales; family Desulfovibrionaceae; genus Solidesulfovibrio. The sequence continues at coordinate 2,298 of JBKICS010000204.1, forward strand.
GGCGCGCCCTGCATGGCTAGCTGGTCGGCCTCGGCCGGGACGATCAGGCCGAAGCCCTCCTTGATCATGGGGACCACATCCTCGAATGTGGCCGAGGCGGCGTCGTGGGTCTTCTTGTATGCCTTGAGCGCCGCAGTGAAGCCCTCGAAGGAGGCCTTCTGGCCCTTGAGGTAGTCGTAGTAGTTGCCGTAGCGGGTGCCGGCGAACCCGAGCGTCATGCCGCCGCATTCGTGATCACCGGTGACCACGATGAGCGTCTCGCCGGGGTGGGCCTCGGCGAATTTGACCGCCTCGGCCACGGCGGCGTCAAAGGCCAGGGTGTCGTCGATGGCGGCGGCGGCGTCGTTGGCGTGGCAGGCCCAGTCGATCTTGCCGCCCTCGACCATGAAGAAAAAGCCCTGGGGATTGTCCAAAAGCTCGATGCCCTTGGCCGTGTAGTCGGCCAGGCTCAACCCCTTTTTGTCGCCGTCCAGGGCGTAGGGCAGGGCCTTGTCGGCGTCGAGCTCGGGGTTGAGCGCCACGAGCTTGGTTCCGGGCTTGGCGGCCTTTATCGCCTCGGCCGAGTCGGCCACGGCGTAGCCGGCGGCCTTGAGGGCATCGATGGCGTTTGGCTTCTCGCCTTCGGCCTTGGACTTCTTGCCGGCCGGGTCCTTGAAGCCGCCGCCGCCGAAGTAGTCGAAGCCGCTCTTGGCCGCGTCCAGGGCGATCTCGTAGTAGTTGTTGCGGCTGGCCTGGTGGGCATAGAAGCAGGCCGGAGTGGCGTGGTCGAGCGACACGCTGGAGACGACGCCGACCTTCATGCCCTTGTCCCGGGCTTTCTCGGCCATGGTGGGCACGGGCTTTTGGGCCCCGTCCACGCCGATGGCCCCGTTGGTGGTCTTGACCCCGCTGGCCAGGGCGGTGCCGGCCGCGCCGGAGTCGGTGATGATGGAATTGAGCGAATAGGTGGTGGTCATGCCCTGCACCGGCATTGTGTTCATGACCAGCTTGACGATGCCGGGCTCGGTGCTGCCGGCCTTGGCGGCCAGGTAGTACTCGGCGGCGCTGCGCTGGGGCATGGCCAGCCCGTCGCCGATGAACAGAAACACGTATTTGGGGTTGCCGCCGGCTGCGGCGTGGACCTGGGAAGCAGCCAGGACAAGCAGGCCCAGAACGATCCAGGCCACGCGATTGATGGTGGCCGCGCAAAACGGCGGCAGGGCGTGTCGGCGCATGGTGGGTATTCCTCCGTTGTGGATATCGGGGATCGGATACCCTGGCATCGGTGACGGACACGTTGCGGCTGCGTTTCGATTGCCGCCAACCCGCTCCCCTTGCCCCGTTCGCCCGCGGAGGCTACAAGCGCGGTGACGCGACCGCCTGCCGTGGTCGCCCAAGGGGTTTGCATGTCCGGACGTTTGCCGACGTTTTTCCTGGCCCTGGGGCTGTTCGTCCTGGCCCTGTGCGCGCGCCTGCCGCATCTCGACCGGGAATCCTTGTGGGAGGACGACTGGCTGGCCCTGGATCGGGCCTCCATGCCCCCGGCGGAGATGGCCCATATCCAGAAATACCTCGGCCCCTCGCGCACCACCTACGACTTCCATCCGCCGCTCTACTACGCCCTGGAGCATCTGGTCCTGGCCGGCGATTCCAGCGTGTTCGCGGCCAAGCTGCCGGGGGTCGTCGCCGGAGCGCTCACGGTCGTGCTGCTCTTTCTGCTCGGCCAGAGTCTTTTTTCCACCGGCGCGGGCCTGGCCGCCGGCATCCTGGCCGCCGGCTGCCTGTATCATGTGTCCGTGTCGCGTTCGGTCAAGGTCTATGCGCTGTTGCTGCTGGTCTTTACCGCCAGCCAGCTGGCCCTGTGGACGGCCCTTCGCCGGGGACGGGCCCTGGCCTGGCTCGTCTCCGCCGCTCTCGGCGCGGCCCTGCTCTACACCGCCTATGTCGGCGCGCCGACCCTGGCCGGCCAGGCCGCCGTGGCCGCCGTCTTTCTGACCTCCCGCCGCCGCTTCGGGCCGGCGGCCGAACGCACCGACCGCCGTCGTGTCCTTTTGGCCGGGGCCGCCTTCGTCCTGGCCGGGCTGGCGTATGCCCCCTGGCTGCCGGGGCTCCTGTTCATCCAGACGACCTTTTACAACCCGGCCGTGCGCTCCCTGGCCCGGTTCGACTGGCCCCTTTTCGCCTCGGTGCTGGCCGATTTCGGCCGCTACACCCATCCCGCTCCCGGTCCCTGGCCGTATCTGCTGGCCGGCGCGGCCGGGCTCGGGCTGGCCTGCGCCCTGGCCCGGCGGCAGTGGCTCCAAACGCTCTTCGTCCTGGTCCCGAGCCTGGCTCCGGTGGCGGCCATCATCACGGCCAAATCCGAGATGAACGAGATCCTGTCCACCCGCCATTTCATCCTGCTCCTGCCGGCCTTGCTCCTTTTCGCCGGAGCCGGGCTGGCCGCCCTGGGGGCCCTGCTTCCCCGCCCGGCCTGGGGCAGGACCGCCTTGGCCGCCGGTCTGGCCGCCGCCCTGGCCCTGCCGCAGTACGCCGATCTGCCCCGCCTGTGGGCGCACAGCATCAGCTACGACAAGGAGCTGGCCGGCGTCCTGGCCGTCGACCGGGGCTCGGCCCGGACCCTGGAATTTTTCGGCTACAAGGCCCCGATCAAGCGTTTCGCCGCCGGCTGGTACCTGGGCGACCTCTACCGTCCCCTGAGGGCGGCCCTGGCCCGGGACGACGCCGGCTATCTGCGCCTCATGGCGGTCCAAAACAGCCTGGGCGGCGACCCCATGCCCGATCTGCCCCGAGGCGTGCCGGTCGCGAATTTTTCCATCTCGATTTTCCGCACCCGGGCCGAGCGCCTGGGCCTGTTGCGCCGCGCCCCGCTGGCCGTCATCCCCGGCCGGGACGGCCGATTCACCTACGCCGACGACTACGATGGCCTGCGCGTCTACACCGAGGCCGCGACGCTTTCCAACCTCGCCCCGGACCCGGAGCGCTCCCTGCTCGCCCCCATCGGCATCCGGCCCGGGGTGGTGCAGTACGATTTCACCGTACCGGACGGCGTGACCGTCAATTCCGCCGCCCTCGTCGCCGCCCTGCGGCTGTACAAGCGAAACGCCAAACATCAAGCGCCCTGCTTCGTGGACATCGAAGCCCGGCGCGAGGGCGGCCCCTTTGTCCGGCTCGCCCAGGTGACCGACGCCGATTTCGCCGGCGCGCCCAAGGGGCAATGCCCGAGCCTGCTGGAAATCCCCATCTACAACAATTGCCAAAGCCTGACCCGGAAGATCGACCTCTCGGCCCAGGCCGCCGGCAGCCGGGCCTTTTCCCTACGCCTGACCCTGTCGCCGGGCCTGGAGGAAGGCTACCTCCACCTCGACGGCCTGGCCCTCGACGCCGCCGTCGCCGGCAAGGCCGCGCCCCTGGCCGGCGTCCGGGCCACCCTGGCCCGGCTCGCCGCCGCCGACGCCCTGGCCGTCGGCGATCCGCGCATCCCGCGCCTGCTGCCGGGACCGCCCTTTGCCCTGGCCGAGACTGAAGCCGCCGCCGCTGCGCTCTCGGGACTGGCCGGCGGCCCCAAGCTCCTGGCCGCCTATCGCGCCGCCAATCCCGGGGAGACGCCCGTGGCCGTGCTGGCCGATACCGCCGGCAAACCGGCCGTCAGCGTCTACGATCCCGACCTGGCCGGGCCGCGCCTGTGCCTGACGGGCCGCGAGCCTGTGCGGGAGATGGCCGGCTTTGGCGAGCGGGCCGTGGCCCTGACCGTCACCGGCCGCCTGGACGCCCCGTCCCTGGCCCTGGCCGGGCAGGACATCGACATCCCGGTGGCCGCCCCGGCCGGCACGACCCTTGCCATAATCGCCGGCGGGCCGGGACGGCTGTGGTGGCGACCGGACTTTTCCAAGGCCAACTTCGCGGCCATGGTCCCGGCCACGGCCCAAAACGTGCGGCCGGCCCCGGACGGCGACGCCGACGGCGGGCTGACCTGCCGGGACAGCACCCCCTGCCGGGCCGACTTCGCCTTCGTGTCCGGCTTCCCCATGAAACGGGCCTTCCTGACGGTCTATCCCCGGGTGGCCAACGACCCGGAGGGCAAAAACGCCGCCCATGTGCTCATCTCCAGCGACGGCGAGCACTATAGTCCCATCCTGTCCCTGGTCAGCGACCGCTCGGGCGGTTGGACCCCGCTGTTTCAACCCTACCGCCTGGAAGTCCCCCTGGGCCAGGCCTCGGGACACCTGACCCTGCGACTGGAAATGACCGGCGACGGGGCGCAGTTCTGGTCCCACGCCCGGCCCATCGACGCCATGGGCCTGACCATCGCCCTGGACAGCCGCGCCCTGGCCCCCTTCGACATCCCGTCCGGCCCGGCCGTCATCCGCCTGGCCCACCCCGGGACAAACGACGCCTGCTTCGCCGCCGACACCGTCCCCGTCCCCTTCCCGCCGGAAATCGAACGGCAGTGATTGCCTTGGCAACCACCGGCTTCCCGGCTACATTTCCGGGAAACCGCTTGCCTGGGAGGGACACGGGATGGACACATCGCGCCTGGGAGAAAACACCCGCAGCGTGCGGGCCGGCGAACGCCTCGACCGCCGCGTCGGCGGGGTCACCACGCCCATCCACACCGCCGCCGCCTACATGGCCGCCGACGACGTGGAAGGGGCCTACCGCTACCCGCGCTACTTCAATATCCCCACCCAGGCCGCCCCGGCCGAGAAACTGGCCGCCCTGGAAGGCGGGGAAGCCGGGCTGGTCCTGGCCTCGGGCATGGCCGCCATCGCCTCGAGCCTGCTCTCCGTGCTGACCAGCGGCGACCACGTGGTGCTGCAAGCCGACCTCTACGGCGGCACCCACCGCTTCCTCATGGCCGAGCTCTCCCGCCTGGGTATCGGCTTCACCCTGGTTCCCGAGGCCGATCCGGCCCGCCTGGAAGCCGCCGTCAGCGAGCGCACCCGGGCGGTTTTCGTGGAAACCCCCAGCAACCCCCTGCTGCGCCTGGTCGATCTCGAGGGCGTGGCCGCCATGGCCAAACGGCGCGGGCTCGTCTCCATGGCGGACAACACCTTTGCCTCGCCCATCAACCAGCGGCCGCTGGAACTGGGCTTCGACCTGTCCATCCACAGCGGCACGAAATACTTAAACGGCCACAGCGACCTCAACTGCGGGGCCGTGGCCGGTTCCAAGGCGCTGGTCGACGCCGTCAAGGAACGGGCCGTCAACTTCGGCCAGACGCTCAACACCTACGACTGCTTCCTGCTCGAACGCGGCA
>JBKICS010000205.1:0-4149 GCA_046567015.1 Acidobacteriota bacterium
GTCGGTCTTGCCGGTCCGGTCGTCGCAGACCGCTGCCAGGGCCGGGTCAAGCCTGCGCACGAGCGCCCGGGCCTCGCCGGCCTGGCCGGCCGTGCCGAAAAGGGTCAGTCGGGTGGCCCCGGCGGCGCGAAAAACCGTACGCACGATGGGGGCGAGCATCTCCGGCGGCAGCGAGCGCCGGGCCATGCGCCCGGCCAGGGCCACGCCAATCCCGCCGCCGCGCGGGACGGCCCGCGGATTGACTGCGGCCGGGGGCAGCGGATCGTCGTCGAGATGGGCCCAGATATCGGCCAAGTTGATGCCGCTGCCCCGCCGATTGCGGGCGATGCGAAAGATCAGGCGCAGGAGCTGGTCCTTGTCCGCCTGGCCGGCGAACTGGCGGTAGCCGCGCTGGACCTCGGGCGGGAACATGGCCGCGATCGCCATGCCAAGGGGCGAGAAATTCAAGGTAAATACCCGGTCGCAATCAAGGGCGGCCAGCTCGCCGCAGACCTGCCGGGCCAGGGAGGCGGCCCCGCCGGCGTCAAGCCCGCCCCCGGCGTGAGCCGGCAGGCCATGGACTCGGGCAAAGGGATAGAGCCGCCCGGCCAGGCCGGTCAGCGAGCGGTCCACGGCCAGATGGACCTCGCCGCCGCCGGCGGCCGAAACCTTGGCCCAAAGGCCGGCGAGCAGCCGCCGGGTCTGGACCAGATCGCCCAGCCGGGCCAGTTGCAGGACAAAAAACCGCGCCATCGATCCACCGTCCAGTGGTCACGAAACCGAACGATTCATGTGAAAAAAAGCCCTTTCCGCCCCAAGCGTTCTTCTGCTATAGGAGGCTTCCATGCGGTATTATCCTATCTACGTCAATCTGCACGGCAAGCGTTGCCTGGTCGTGGGCGCGGGCCAGGTCGGACGTCGCAAGATCGCCACCCTGGCCGATTGCGGGGCCGCCGAGATTCTGGTCATCGACCGCGTCCCGGCAACAGAGACCTGTCCCGAGTTGCTCACCCACCCGGCGGTGGTCTTTGCCTGCCGGCCCTACGAGACGAGCGATCTCGACGGCCGCTTCCTGGTCATCGCCTCCACCGACGACGAGGCGCTCAACTGGCGCATCAGCCGGGAGTGCGCCGAGCGCGGCATCCCCTGCAATATCGTGGACCAGCCGGAGAAGTGCAGCTTCATCGTGCCGGCCCTTTTCACCCAGGGCGATTTGACCGTGGCCATCTCCACCGGCGGCGGCTCGCCGGCCCTGGCCCGCAAGATCAGGCAGGGACTCGGTGAATTCCTCGGCACCGAATACGGGGCGCTGCTTATGCTCATGAGCCAGCTGCGGCCCCTGGTCATGGCCCTGGACCTCGGCACGCCGGCCAATTCCAAGCTGTTCCGCGATCTGGTCCATTCGCCCCTGCTCGAGGCCCTGGGCCAGGGCGACGCGGCCCGGGCCGAGACCATCCTCCGGGACATTTTGCCCGCTTCCCTGCACGGCGAGGCGGCCGGGCTCGTGGCGGGAGCGCTCAACCATGCCGGCGCTTAACATCCTCTTTCTGCTGGTGGTCGCCGGGTATTTCCTGGGCGCGGTCACCCATCTGCTGGGCGTCGGCACGGGCAAGGCCGGGCTGCGCCGGGCCGGCTGGCTGCTGACGGTCGGCGGCTTTGTCTGCCACACCCTCGATCTGGCGGTCCTGCTCGTGGTCGAGGGCGGCATGGCCTTTTTGTCGGGCGAATTCTATTTCAGCCTGCTGGCCTGGAGCCTGCTGCTCATCTGCCTGTTTCTCTGGTGGCGGCTGCGCCTTGGCATGCTGGGGCTTCTCGCCTCGCCCCTGGCCCTGTTCCTGTTTCTGTCCTCCCAGGCCGTGACCGCGGCCCGGATGCCCTTGCCCAAGGCCCTGGGCGGCTTATTTTTCGGATTGCACATCGGGGCGCTGTTTCTGGCCATTAGCCTCCTTGCCATGGCCTGCGGGGCCGGGATGGCCTACCTGTACCTGGAGCGCAAGATCAAGACCAAGGAGAAGCTCGGCGGTTTCGCCAAGTCCCTGCCCGCCCTGTCCACCTGCGATACGGTCAACCGCTGGGCCGTGGCCGCCGGTTTTCCGCTCTACACCCTGGGGCTGCTCTCGGGCTTTGTCTGGGCCAAGCTCACCTGGAACCGCATCTTTTCCTACGATCCCAAGGAAGTCACTGCCATCTGCATCTGGCTCCTTTTCGCCTTCCTGTTTCACCAGCGTCTGATGCTGGGCTGGCAGGGCCGCAAGCCCGCCCGCATGGCCATCTGGCTGTTCGGGTTGACCCTTGTGTCCATGCTGGTCATCAATTTCTACATGCCCACACACCATAGTTTCGCGCGATATATCGATGGAGCATCAGATTTACCTGTTTGGCCTCAACCATAAGACCGCCGGAGTGGAAATTCGGGAAGCGTTCGCCCTGGGCGAGCGTCCGAAACTCGGCGAACTTTTGGTGCATGGCGACGCCCGTTTGCGTGAAGTCCTGGTCCTTTCCACCTGCAACCGGGTGGAAGTGCTGGTGGCCGACGCCGTGGGGCGCGACCCCAGGCCGGCGGTGCTCGCCGCCTGGGCCGAGCACTGCGGCCAGGATCCGGCCAGCCTGGCCCCGCACCTCTACGCCCACGAAGGCCTGGCCGCCGTGGACCACCTGTTTTGCGTGGCCTCGGGCCTGGACTCCCTTGTCCTTGGCGAGCCCCAGATCCTCGGGCAGCTCAAGGCCGCCTACCGCCACGCGGTCGCCTGCCGCACCGCCGGGGTCATCACCAACCGGCTGTGCCACAAGGCCTTTTCCGTGGCCAAGAAGGTGCGCACGGCCACCGGCATCGGGGCCAGCGCCGTGTCCATCAGCTACGCCGCCGTGGAGCTGGCCAAACGCATCTTCGGCGAGATGGTCGGGAAAAAGGCCATGCTGGTCGGGGCCGGGGAAATGGCCGAGCTGGCCGCCATCCATCTGCTCAACGCCGGCGTGTCGGAAATCCTCGTGGCAAACCGCACCTACGCCCGGGCCGAGGAACTGGCCGGACGCTTCAAGGGCCGGGCCGTGGCCTTCGAGGAATTCCTCACCCGGCTGCACGAGGTGGACATCGTCATCAGCTCCACCGGCGCGCCCCATGTGGTCATAAAAGCCCGGGACGTGCGCGGCGTGCTCAAGGCCAGACGGCACAAGCCCATGTTTTTCATCGATATCGCCGTGCCGCGCGACATCGACCCGGACATCAACAGCCTGGATAACGTCTACCTCTACGACATCGACGACCTGCAGGAGGTCGTGGAGGAGAATCTGGCCCAGCGGCGCGAGGAAGCGGCCCGGGCCAAGGACATCATCGGGCTGCAGGTGGAGCGCTTCGGCGAATGGCTCAAGTCCCTGGACGTCAAGCCCACAATCGTGGACATGCTGGAAGCCAGCGAAGCCCTCGCCCGCCGGGAGCTGCAAAAGACCCTGCGCCGGCTCGGTCCCGACATTTCCGAGGAAACCCGGCAGGCCGTCGAGATCCTGTCCCTGTCCATCAGCCGCAAGCTGCTCCACGAGCCCATCGCCTTTCTCAAGCGCCGGGCCAAGGAAGACCACGGGGACCGGTTTATTGACCTCACCCGCCGCATGTACAACCTGGACCGCGAAAAAGTCCCCCAGGACGCCCACGCGGACCGCAAACCGCCGAAGGACGGCGACGAAAGCGCCGACTTCGATGCGACGGATGCAAGCGAGTAAACCATGCGATCCTATCTGATCGATGAAGTATCCGCCGACAGTATGGAGCAGATCGAGCGCCACCTGACCGAAAAAGGCTTCAAGGGACCGCTTGACCATATCTTTTATATCCCGTTTCCCCAGGAAATGCTCAACGACGAGCAGCAGCAGCACTACGCCGAATGCGGGCCGTACATGCTGGTCCTGGAAACCGGCCGCAACTGGCTCAAGCTCGAATTGCTCGTGCGCGGCCGGGGCAAGCTGCGCTGCTCCTGCATCAGCTACTGCTCGCCGGAACAGCGCCAGCAGATGATGGACTTCCTGGACAACTTCATCCGGGAACTGGACATCCCGGTCTAGGCCCTCGCCCCGACGGACGCCCCACTCCCGACACCCCGCCGTGTCGGGGGCATACGCCCGCGCCACCTCGCGCGGGCGCGGCATCCCCCGGTCGGGGAGGGTCCGGGGGGATGC
>JBKICS010000206.1:0-5274 GCA_046567015.1 Acidobacteriota bacterium
CCTTCACCACCACTATCGGACAACCCAACCTCACCTCGATCCTGTTTTTCTTTTTCTTCATCTGCGCCACCCTGGTCATCACCTATTACGCCGCCCGCAAAAGCCGCTCGGCCTCGCAGTTCTATGCCGCCGGCCGGTCGGTGACGGGCTGGCAAAACGGCCTGGCCCTGGCCGGCGACTACATGTCCGCCGCCTCGTTTCTGGGCATCGCCGGGCTCGTGTCGCTCAAGGGCTACGACGGCCTCATCTATTCCATCGGCTTTCTCGTCGGCTGGCCCATCATCATGTTTCTCATCGCCGAACCCCTGCGCAACCTCGGCAAATACACCTTCGCCGACGTGGTGGCCTACCGGCTCTCCCAGAAGCCCATACGGGTGGCCGCCTCCATCGGCTCGCTTTTGACGGTGTGCTTTTATCTCATCGCCCAGATGGTGGGTTCGGGCGCGCTGATCAAGATGATGTTCGGTCTGCCCTACGAAACGGCCATCATCGCCGTGGGCGCGGTCATGATCGCCTACGTGCTCTTCGGCGGCATGCTGGCCACCACCTGGGTGCAGATCATAAAAGCCGTGCTCCTGCTTGCCGGGGCCACCGTCATGGTGATCATGGCCCTGTCCCGCTTCAACTACGACGTGACCGCTCTTTTCAGCACGGCCGCCGCCACCTACGGCGAGAAGGTGCTCAACCCCGGCGGACTGGTGGCCAACCCTTTTGACGCCGTGTCCCTTGGCATCGCGCTCATGTTCGGCACGGCCGGCCTGCCCCATATCCTCATGCGCTTCTACACCGTGCCCGACGCCAAGGCCGCCCGCAAATCCGTGTTCTACGCCACCGGCCTGATCGGCTACTTCTACATCCTGACCTTTATTATCGGCTTCGCCGCCATGGTGCTCGTCGGCCGCGACGTGATCGCCAAGGTGGACGCCGGCGGCAACATGGCGGCCCTGCTGCTGGCCGAAGTGACCGGCGGCACGGTGTTCCTCGGCTTTATCGCGGCCGTCGCCTTCGCCACCATCCTGGCCGTGGTGGCCGGACTGACCCTGGCCGGGGCCACGACCCTCTCCCACGACCTCTACGCCAATGTGTTTCGGGCCGGACGCTCCACCGAGGAAAACGAGATGAAAGTGGCCAAGCGGGCGACCGTGGGCCTTGGCGTCATCGCCATCCTGCTCGGATTGGCCTTCAAGGGGCAAAACGTGGCCTTCATGGTGGGCCTGGCCTTCGCCATCGCCGCCAGCGCCAACTTCCCGGCCTTGTTCCTCTCCATTCTCTGGAAGGGCACCAGCACCTTCGGCGCGGCCGCCAGCATCGTCACCGGCACCCTGACCGCCGTGGTCCTGATCCTGCTCTCGCCCACGGTCTGGGTGGACATCCTCGGCAATGCCGCCCCGATCTTTCCCTGGAAGAATCCGGCCCTGATCTCCATGCCCGCCGCCTTCTTCGTGGGTTGGCTGGGTTCCGTGCTGGTCCCGGATGCCCGGGCGCAGTCCCTCTACGGCGCCCAGCAGATCCGCAACTACCTGGGCGTGGGCGCGGAATAAACCGCTCGCGGGCCGGGGAGTCGTTCCCCGGCCCTTTTGCCGTTTCGCAGCCAGCAGGGAGTGCGCATGGAAGCAGCCGTCAGGGAATTGGAAATCGATCTTGGCCTGGCCCCGGACCCGGCCGCCCTGGGGCGGCTTTTAACCCGGATACGCCGGTGCATCGCCGCCTTGGCCGGGACGGACTGCGACGCCCTGGCCGTGGGTCGGGTGGCCAGCCGGCTCTACGACGCCTTCCTGGCCCGGGCGGCCGCCCTGGCCCGCGCCGGTGAAAACGATCCCCCGGGCCGCTTTGTCCTGGCGGTGCTCGGCAGCCAGGGCCGGCGGGAGCAGTTTCTGGCCACGGACCAGGACAATGCCCTGATCCTGGCCGACGACGCTGACGATCCCCGGACCATGGCCGCCTTCGCCGCCTATGCCGGGCGGCTGGGGGCGATCCTGGCCGTCGCCGGCATGCCGCCGTGCCCCAAGGGCATCATGGCCGCCTCCGATGACTGGCGCAAAACGGTGAGTCAGTGGATCGAGGTCATCGACGTCGCCGCCGGCAAGCCCGACGAGGCGGCGGTGCTCACCGTCTCCCTGCTGGCCGATCTGCGTCCGGTCTACGGCGACGCCGCCCTGGCCGAGGCCGTCACCGGCCACCTGATCCGGCGGGCAGGCGAAACGACCCTGCTCACCCGGGGCTTGGCCCGGGAGGCCCTGCGCTTCGGGCCGCCGGCCCTGATCTTCGGCCATTTGGCCGCCGGACTCTTCGGCCTGGGGCACGGCACGGTCGATCTCAAGGGCGAGGCCGCCTATCCGCTGACCCTGGGCATCAAGGCCCTGGCCCTGGACGCGGGCATCAGTGCTCCGGACACCTTGTCCCGGCTGGCCGGACTGGTTGCGGCCGGGCTGATCGGGCAGTCTTTCGCCGAGGCCCTGCAAAGCGCCCTGACCCGGGTCCAGGCCCTGCGCCTCTCGGCCCAGGCCGCTGCCTGGCGGGCCGGGGAGGCCATGGTAAACCGCATTGTGCCCGCGCGTCTGGACGCCGCCTCCCTGACCGGCCTCGAAACGGCCCTCAAGACGGCCGGCCGGCTGCGCGACGTCCTCGAACACCATTTCAGCCTGCGCTGCCTGACCTGACGGAGGCAATCCATGCAATTTTCCGATCCGGCCCTGCAACCCGACGCCGTGGCGGCTTTCCTGGCCACGGCCCCGCCCTTTGACCGGCTCGGTCCATCCGACCTGGCCGTGCTGGCGGCGGCCGGCCGGGTGGCGCTCTATCTTTCCGGCGAGGTCATTGCCGAAGGAAACGTCGCCGAGCGGCACGTCTGCTGCATCCAACGGGGCGGGGTGGTGCTGGTGCGCCCGAACGGCGAGCCGGGCGGCGAGCGGTTGGAGGACGCCCTGGGCGAGGGCGAATGCTTCGGGCTGGGCGGAGCCCTGCCCGGCGGCCCGGCCGGCTGCCGGGTGCTGGCCGCCGCCGACACTTTCCTGGTGCGCCTGCCCGGGGCGGTCTTCGCCGGGGTCGCCGAACGCAACCCCGAGGTGGCGGCTTTTTTCGGGGCCTGCCTGGCCAGCGCCCGGTGCGCCGTGCCGGCGGGAACCTTTGATGACGCGGCCGATCGCCCGGACGGGGATTACCTCTTTACCCGCCAGGCCGGTGAAGTGGCCTCGCGGGGACTCGTCGGCGTGGCGCGCGGCACGGATCTGCGCCGGGCCGCCCGGGTCATGGAAGACGCGGCCGTGGGGTCGGTGCTGGTGCGCGAGGCGACAGGCTCGGTCATCGGCATCGTCACCGACCGCGACCTGCGCCGGGCCGTGGCCAGGGGGCTTGGGCTCGACGCGGCGGTGGAGACGCTCATGTCCGCCCCGGTTGCCGCCATCGACACGGCCACGCCCTGTTTCGAGGCCTTAAGCCGCATGACCGAAGCGGGCATGCGCCATCTGCTGGTGACGTCCGGCGGTGAGCCGGTGGGCATGGTCACGGCCAATGATCTGCTCCTTGCCCACGGCCGTTCGCCCATGGCGCTGTTGCGGGCCGTGCGCCGGGCCGGGGACACGGACGATCTGGCCGCCCTGTGCCGCCGCATCGTTCCCCTGGCCGCCGCCCTGGCCGCGCGCGGGGCCACGGCGGCCACAGTGGGGGGGCTGCTGGCCATGACCATTCAGGCGGTGTTGACCCGGCTGCTCGATTTGCTCGTGCGGCGATTCGGGCCGCCGCCGGCCCGGTGGTGCTTCCTGGCCCTGGGCCCGGCCGGGCGGCGGGAGCTGTTGCCGGGCCTGGGGATCGATCTGGCCGTGGTGGTCGACGACGGCGGCGACGACATCGTGGGCCGGGCCATGGACACCTATTGCCGGGCCGTGCTCCCGGCCCTGGCCGGGCACCTGGGCGATTTCGGCCTGACCGGGACGGATATTGCCGGGCCGGTGGCGGTGTCCGGGCTGCCAGCGTTTTTTCGCGCCGGCCGGGAGGGGGAGCGCCTGGACGCCCGTGTCATGGCCGGCGACAGCGGGCTTAGCGAGGGCGTGCGCGCCTTGATGGCCCATTGCCGCCCGGACCGGGAGACCCTTCGCGCGAATCTGGCGGCGCTGCTCGCCACGCCAGCGCCCCTTGGCGTCCACCAGGGCCGGCTGGCCGAGCGCGACGGCGCGTTCGCCCCGGTTTTCGACATCGCCGCCCGGGGCGTCCGGCCGGTCACGGCCATGGCCCGGCTGGCCGGGCTGCTTGCCGGGGCGGGGGAGGGCGGGACCGCCGAGCGGCTGCAGGCCCTGGCCCGGCTCGGCCGGCTGTCCCCGGAGACGGCGCGAAACGCCGAGGACGCCCTGGCCTTTTTCGAGCGCGAGCGGCTCATGGCCCGGCTCTCCGGACAGCTCGGCGATCCCGACGTCGTCAGCCGGCCCGGGTCGCTCTCGGCCCGCCGCCGCCAGGAATACCGGGCCGCCTTCGGGGCTGTGGAGGCCCTGCGTCTGGCCCTTGCGCGGTGGCTGGCGGCCGGGGAGGGCGGGTCATGACCGTGATGTCGCGCTTGCGGCAAGCCCTGGGCGGCCGGTTCGCCCCCCGCCCGGTCCATCCCGTCCTGGCCGCCCATCGTGCCGCCCAGGCCGGGCGCGACAACCGGGCCGTGCTGGATGATCTGGAATTCGTGTCCGTGGACACGGAACTGACCGGTTTCGACCCCAGGCGCGACGCGGTGGTGTCCATCGCGGCCGTGCGGCTGCGCGGCCTGTCCATCCTGGCCGGCGAAACCTATGCCAGTCTGGTGCGGCCGGATCGGGACGTGCCCCGGGCCTCTTCGCTGATCCATCGCCTGACCGAGGCCGAACTGGAAAAGGCCCCGGCCATGGACGCGGCCCTGGCCGGACTGCTCAAATTCATCGGCCCGGCCGTGGTCATCGGCCACCACGTGGATCTGGACATGGCCTTTCTCAACGCCGCCTCCCGAAAACACTTCGGCGGCGAGCTGGCCGCTCCCTGCATCGATACCCTGCGCCTGGGCATGGCCTTCGAGGAAAAGCGCCTGACTCTGGAAGGGGGCGGTGATTTCGAACAGGCCGGCTATACCCTGCCGGCCCTGTGCCGCCGCTACGGACTGCCGGTCTTCGCCGCCCATGACGCCCGCCATGACGCCCTGGCTGCTGCCTATCTCTTTCTCTATCTGGCCAAGAAGCTTGGTCGCGGCCGTCCCATGCCCCTGGCCGGGCTGTGGCGGGCCGGCCGATTGTGGTGGATGTAACGAAGTGCAAAAAAAGTGTT
>JBKICS010000207.1:0-5016 GCA_046567015.1 Acidobacteriota bacterium
TTTTCCATGAACTTGAACCCGAACATGTGGCCCAGGCCAATGGCCATGTCCGAGTAGCCGGAAAAATCGAAATAAATTTGCAAGGTATAGCAGAGGATGCCGAGCCAGGCCACCGAGGTTGTCAGCTGGGCGGCCGGGATGGCGAAAATCTTGTCCGCCGGCAGGCCCACCACGTTGGCGATAAGCACTTTCTTGCCAAGGCCGATGATGAACCGATTGATGCCCTTGGAAAAGCGCTCCACATCCACGCTGCGATGGGTGATCTGGGCGGCGATGTCCTTGTAGCGGATGATGGGGCCGGCCACGAGCTGGGGGAAAAGCGAGATGTACAGGGCAGTGCTCGGCAGGGACATCTGGGGCGGCGTCTGCCGACGATAGATGTCCATCAGATAGGAAATGCAGTGGAAGGTGAAAAAGGAAATGCCGATGGGCAGATGCACCTGCCCCACGGTCATGGTCGGCAGTCCGATGGATCCCAGCAGCAGATTGGCATTGGCGACGAGGAAATTCGTGTATTTGAAGATGACCAGCAGCAGCAAATTGAAGGCAATAGCCACGCCCATCTGAAATTTGGCATTATTGCGTTCATGCGACCTATAAACCCAAATACCGAACAGATAGTTGGCAACGATGGAAAGCAGCATGACGACAACGTATTCGCCCTCGCCCCAGGTATAAAAGAACAGGCTGGCGGCCAGGAGAATCCAATTTCGCAAGTGGGCAAATCGCACACTGGCAAAATACAATGCCAAAACAATAGGCAAAAAATAGAAAAGGAATGATGCGGAGCTAAATACCATGGTACTTGTGGGGTAGGGGGTTGGCCGGGCGAAAAAATTCCGCGCCGACGGGGCGGTCAGGGCAGGCTGGCTACGCCCGTATGGCTCGCGGGTGATCGCTCTTACCCAAGGCGGCCGGCTTTGACAACTCCCCTGGTTCCCGCCCTTGGCAGACAACCGGTTTTCCGGTATCCTTGGACATGCTTCAGGAAACCCCCGCCTCTTCGGCCCAGTCCCGCATCCGGCAACTTCTCGACGCCCTCGGCCCCGCCCGGGTCTGGCGGCCCGTTCCCGCTCCGGACGGCGGCCTGCTGGCCCCGGGCGACGGCTGCGACACCGCCGACCTCGAACACTATATCGGCAACCTCGACGTGGCCGGAAAATCCGTGGCCGATCTCGGCTGCAACCTCGGCTACTTCACCTTCATGGCCAAACGCCTGGGCGCGGCTTCGGTGCTTGGCCTGGACATCGACCCGGAGATCATCGCCGTTGCCGAGGAACTGGCCCGGCTGCACCAGATCGCCGACGTCGCCTTTCTCGCGTGCAACTTTCTGCGCCAGCCCCCGTCGGAGCCCTGCGACATGGCCATGCTCATCGACTTCATCGGCCGCCAGATCATCTCCAAGGGACGGGTGGGCGACGTGGCCCGGGCCGCCAAGATCTGGGGCAAAAACCAGCTCCTCTTCACCCTGCGCCCGGTCTACCGCCTGGACGACCTGCCCGCCAGGCCCGAAACCCTGGCCGCCCACTATCCCGGCTTCGTGCGCGAGGGGGCCTTCTTCCTGGCCGAGACCCTGGCCCAGGCCCTGGGACCGGACTGGTCCATGCGCTACCTGACCGACGGGAGCTTTGCCAAAGGCCCCGAGGAACGCCGCCACAAGGCCGCGTTGCTGTTCACCCGGCAAGCCTGAGTCCGGCCGGCCCGGCCCCTGTCGTCCCGAACCGACCTTCCTGGCCGGCCGGTCATCCCCGGCCGTTGCCTTGTCCGAAGGCCCGGCTTTCCCAAGGCGAGATCCGAGCTCAATTCCCGACAGGAGTGGGGGCAGCCCCGCCGCCAGCTGCGTTACGCCCCCCACTCCTGTCGGTCTTCCCCAGGGCTGGCATTCCCGTTGGCTGCCGGGGCAACGGTGGTTCGCGTCAAGCGACTTGGTCGGCTCGCCCCCTTTCCATGGTCCAAAACGCCCGGGGCACCCGCGAACGCTCGCAGCGCCCCCCTTACCCCCTTAAAGGTGGGTCCGGGAGGGGGTTACCCCCTCCCGGCCGCCGGAGGCATTCTTCCCTCTCTTCACCCCCGGCATCCGGCTAGACCGCCTAGATCGTTTCCAGGTGCACGTTGGCCATGGCCTGGCCGAGAAACCGTTGCCCGATGTCCAGGAAGCGGTGCGGCATGTCGGTGACGTGGAAATCGCGTCTGGGGCAGCCGCCGGGATTGCGCAGGCCTTGTTCGTCGAGGATGGCGGCGGCGCGGCGGGCCACGGCCGTGGCCGAGTCCTGGAGGCGGATGCCGGGGCCGACGACCTCGGCCAGAAGCGGGGCCAAAAGCGGGTAGTGGGTGCAGCCGAGGATGAGGGTGTCGAGGTTCTCGGCGGCCAGCGGAGCCAGGTATTCGGCGGCCACCAGCCGGGTGGCCGGGTGGTCGATCCAGCCTTCCTCGACCAGGGGCACGAACAGGGGGCAGGCCTTGGCCACGGTGTGGACGTCCGGGCCGCCGAGGCGCCTGAGCGCCCGTTCGTAGGCAAGGCTGGCGACGGTTGAGGGCGTGGCGATGATGCCGATGCGCTTGGATCGGGTGGCGGCCAGGGCGCTGCGGGCGCCGGCGTCGATGACTTCGAGCACGGGCACGGGCGAGAGGTCGGTTATGGCCGACAGGGCCACGGCGGCCATGGTGTTGCAGGCGACGATGAGCAGCTTGACGTGGCGATCGAGGAGAAACCGGGTGATCTGGGCGGCGTAGCGGGCCACGGTCTCGGGCGATTTGACGCCGTAGGGGACGCGGGCGGTGTCGCCGAAATAGACGATGTTTTCGCCTGGGAGCAGTTCCATGACGGCGCGGGCAACGGTGAGGCCGCCGACGCCGGAGTCGAAAATGCCGATGGGGCAGGACGGATCGTGGTGCACGGGCGCGGACCTTTGGGGACGATTTGGCGTCGGACGGCGTCCGGCGCAGGACGCTTGGAACGCTGCCAGCGGCCGGCGTCAAGCCTTTTTTACGACGCGGGATAGGCCTGGGGCCGCTGATCGCCCTGGCTGCTCCGCTTTTCGATGGCCTGGCGCATGGCGGCCAGCATCTCCGGAACGTTGACGGGCTTGGCCAAGTAGTCGTCCATGCCGGCCGAAAGGAAATGCTCCCGGTCGCCGGGCATGGCATAGGCGGTCATGGCGATGATGGGCACGGCGGGGTCGAACAGCCCGGATACGTCGCCGCGAATGCGCCGGGTGGCCTCCAGGCCGTCCATGCCGGGCATCTGGACGTCCATGAGGATGATGCTCACCGGCTGCCGGGTCAAAATCTCCAAGGCATCGGCTCCGTTTTTGGCTTCGATGACGGCGTAGCCGACTTTTTGGAGCATCCGGCTGGCGGCGGTGCGGTTCATGCTGTCGTCCTCGACCAGAAGGACGGTAAGCCCCGGGGGGACGTGGGGCATTTGTTTTTGCTGGTCGGTTGCGGCCTTGTCGGCCTTGACCGGGGTCAGGGGCACGGTAACGCGCATGGTGGCTCCGCTGCCTTCCCAGCTCTGGACGTCGATGCGGCCGCCCAGGAGTTCGGTGAGGCGTTTGACGATGGCCAATCCCAGGCCGACGCCGCCCTGGCGGGCGTAGGAGCTGTCGATCTGGACAAACGGCATGAAGATGGCATCGAGCCTGCTCCGAGGAATGCCACAACCCGTATCCGCCACTGTGAAGACGATGTCCAGCGGAATACCCGGGACAATCGCCGCCGCCGCATCGGCCGGGGCGACGGTGACCTGGACGGAACCGGCCTCGGTGTACTTGACGGCATTGCCGACGAGGTTGAGCAGGATCTGGCGCAGCCGGGCATCGTCGCTTTTGACCGTGGCCGGCAGACCGGGTTGCAGGTCGAACGACAGGGTCAAGCCTTTCTTGCGTGCCAGGGGCCAGAAGACGTCCAGCACGGCCTGCTTGACGTCATCGAGGCTGAACACGGTCTCATGCAGAACCAACGTGCCGGACTCGATCTTGCTGAGGTCCAGGATGTCGCCGAGCAGGCGGTTGAGCCGATTCGCGCCCCGGGTGGCCATGGCGACGTATTCCTGCTGCTCGGCATCCAGGCCGGTGGTGTCCAGGAGCTGGAGCATGCCCATGACGCCGTTGATCGGGGTGCGGATTTCGTGGCTCATGTTGGCCAGAAATTCGCTTTTGGCCCGGCTGCCGGCGTCGGCCATCTCCTTGGCCCGGAGCAGTTCCTGCTCATGGCGGTATTGCTCGGTGACGTCGCGGTTGCAGCCGCGCCGCCCCAGATCCTCGCCGCCGGGGCCGACGATCCGGCCGCAGACGTGGCCGATGTGGACGATGCGCCCATCGACGTGGACGACCCGGAATGGCAATTCCTCATGCGCGTGCACGTCGTCGAGGGTCGCCAGATGCCTGTCCCAGCGTTCCTGGTCCTCGGGGTGGATGACGTCCCGGATGGCCAGGCCGCCCGGGCCGAGGAAGGCTTCGGGCGGATGCCCGGTGATCTGGACGCAGGCCGGGGAAACCCAGCGGCACTCCCCGTCCGGGGCGTTCCAGAATTCCCAGTTGTGGGAGTTGTCGGCCACGATGCGAAAAATGTGTTCGCGTTCGGCCAGCCGGGCTTCGGCCTGCCGGCGGGCCGAATCGGCCTCCTGGCGTTCGGCGGCGCTGGTGGCGAGCAGGTCGGCGGCGCTGGACAGGGCCCGGGCCACGGCCTGGGTTTCGGCCAGATCGAAGCGGCCGGGAGCGATCGGCAGGCCATGGCCCAAGTCCTCGGCCGGACCGACCAGGGCCACGATGGAGCGGGCGATGCGCCGGGCCAGGATAAACGCTAGGGCCATGCCGGTGAGGGACAGGGCCAAGGTGGCCCCGCCGGCCCACCACACCCACTGGCGCACCTCGGACAGCAGGATGTCGCGGGGCACGCTGACCACCACGGACCAGCCCGCGTCCGTGGCCCGGGAATGGACGGCCAGAACTGCCGCGTTATCAAGGCTGACGGTCTCATAGGCCTCGCACAGGGAGCCGCCGGGCTGGAGCCCGG
>JBKICS010000208.1:0-4119 GCA_046567015.1 Acidobacteriota bacterium
ACACCGAGACCACCACGTCCACGATCTCCGAGGGCACGCCGGCCAGATTGAAGATGGTCATGGGCCGGCCGTCGGTCGGCAGGCGGATGTAGCGGGACAGAACCTCGCCCATGATGTCTTCCACGGTGAGCTGGCCGAACATGAAGGTGAACCGCCGGTCGCGGCGCAGGGCGTCGATGCGGGCGGTCAGGCGCAGGTAGGGAATGGAGCTTTCCGGCTTGTCGAGCTTGCCCATGCCGATCTTGAGCAGCTCCACCACCCGGGCCAGGCGGTAGGGCAAGGGGGTGTCGATGGTAAGCCCGGCCTCGTCGCCGCCGGAGCCGCTGCCGCCGCGCATGTATTCGGCCTTGGCGGTCATGACGCATTCCTTGAGGATGTTGGCCTCGACCTCGCGGTAGGGCTGGCCCGAGCTGCAAAAGACCTGCACCATCTCCTCGAAGTCGAGCAGCCAATAGGGCAGGACCAGGTTGTCCGGGGTCACCATCTCGGCCATGTCGCCAAAGGCGGCGGCGTATTCGTCGTGGGGATCGAGCAGCACGATATGGCCGTTTCTGTGGGCGGTCAGCACCGAGCGCAGCAGCACGGCCACGGTGCAGGACTTGCCCGAGCCGGTGGTGCCGAGCACGGCGAAGTGCTTGCCCAGAAAATCGTCCACGATGACGAAGGCCGGCACGTCAGGATCCTGGTGCAGGCTGCCGACCATGACGCTCGACTTGGTGGGCTTGGCGTAGATGCGGGCCAGATCGCCGGTGGCGGCCTGGCGCACGGTTGCCCCCAAGCGCGGGTTGTGGGAGACGCCGCGCTGAAACAGAAAATCCGTGTCCTCGGTGCCCAGGCTCTCGCCGAGAAGGGCCACCCGGGCCAGATGCCGGTCGCCCTGGGCGGCTGCGGCCGAGGGGGCGGGCGTGAGCAGGGTCTGCACCAGGCCAAAGACCATGGACCGCGACGAAGGGATGACCACCATGTCGCCGACGGTCACCTCGGCAAAGACCTCGGCCCCGAGCACCACCGTCACCTCCGCCCCTTCCACCGCCGCCACGTAGCCGATTTCCCGCCTGTCCATATGCGTTTTCTCCTGCAAGCCTGTCCCCGCCCCTGGCCATCAAGGCAGCCAGGGCCAAGGTCTCTAGCGGTTCGTTGTCGCAGTATCGTCGTGCGCTGCCGGCGTCAGGCCGCCGGGCCCGAGGCCAAGACCCCGGCGATGGCGGCGGCCAGATCCCGGCGCAGCACGGGTTTGAGCAGCAGGTCGCGCACGCCCATGGCCCGCGCCCCTTCCTTGCCCATGGTTTCGCTGAATCCGGTGAGCATGAGCACCGGCAAATCCGGGCGCAGGGCCAGAATGGCCTTGGTCAGCTCGACCCCGGTCAGGCCCGGCATGTTCTGGTCGGTGATCAGCAGATCGAAGGCGGCCGGCTCGGCGCGCACCAGCTCCAGGGCGCGCCTGGGGTCGGTCTCGGCCTGCGCCTTGTAGCCGAGCGATTCCACCAGCTCCCGGGTGATGTCGGCCAGGGCCTGCTCGTCATCCACCAGCAGGATGCGCCCGCGCCCCCGGGCCGGACCGGCCGGGACAGCCGCCGGGCTGTCGGCCGCGTCGCCGGCCAGGGGCAGATAGACGTCGAAGACGGCTCCGGCCCCCAGGCTGCTTTTGACCTTGATCTCGCCCTTGTACTTGCGCACCACGCCATGGGCCACGGAAAGCCCCATGCCCGTGCCCTCGCCGGGCTTTTTCGTGGTGAAAAAGGGATCGAAAATCCGCTCCAGGATGTCCGGGGCGATGCCCGGGCCGGTGTCGCGCACCCACAGGTGCAGGCACTCCCCCAGCCCCTCTCCGGCCGGCATGGGGCAGGCCTGCCCGGCCAACTCCTCCAACCCGACTTCCAGGACCCCGCCGGTTTCGCGCATGGCCTGGGCGGCGTTGGAACACAGATTCATGATGATCTGCTGGATTTGCGAGGGTTCGGCCATGATGGCGTCGCGACCGGGCCGGATGACCTCGGTGATGGCGATGGTGTTGGGCACCGTGGCCCGGATGAGCTTGAGCGTCTCCCGGACCAGGGGACCGACGTGCAGCAGATTGGCTTCCTGATCGCTTTGGCGGCTAAATGACAATATCTGGAGCACGAGGTCGCGGGCCCGGCGGCAGGCCGACAGGATGTGGCCGATGCGGCGCGACAGGCTGGTCTCGGGCTGGGCTTCGCCCTCGATCATCTCGGCAAAGCCCATGATGATGCCGAGGATGTTGTTGAAGTCGTGGGCGATGCCGCCGGCCAGGGTGCCGATGGCCTCCATTTTCTGGCTCTGGCGCAGCCGGCGCTCCAGGCTTTTGCGCTCGGTGATGTCGTGGACCACGAACACGGTGCCAAGGGAGGCGTCGTCGGCCTGGGTCAGGGGCGAGGCGGTGACGAGAAATTCGCCGCGAAGCCTGGGGATGGCCATTTCCCGGGAATGGTAGCGTCCGTCGGTCATGGCCAGGATGTCCGAGGAATGCCGGCCGGGCTTGTCCTTTGCGTCGAAGACGAAGGAACATGGCCGGCCCACCACGTCGCGCGGGGCCAAGCCCAGACGGTGGGCCATGGACAGGTTGAGGCGGCGCACCAGGCCATTGCTGCCGATGACCACCACCAGATCCTGGACAGAATCGAAAGTGCCCTCCCATTCGCGCTTGGCCGACTCGATGAGCCTGGTGACCCGCTCGCGCGCCTCCATCTCCCGGGTGAGTTTGCGGTTGGCGTTGGCCAGGGCGGCGGTGCGCTCGAAGACCATGGTTTCCAGCCGGTTTTTAAGCGTCCGGAAATCGCGCTCGGCCCGCCATTTGGCCGCCAGCGACGTGGCGAACTGCAGGATCTCCTGGGGGTGAAAGGGCTTTTGGATATACAGGAGCTTGTCGGCCGGGGGCACGCGTCGGGCGATGGTCATGGGATCGACGTCGGTAAAGGCGGTGACCACCACGATCTGGACCGAGGGGTCGAGCCGGCGGATTTCCTCGGCCGCCGCCAGCCCGCCGCGCCCCGGCGGCATGCGCACGTCCATGAAGGCCACGGCAAAGGGCTGGCCGGCGGCGATGGCGGCCTGGGTGGCGGCCACGGCCTCCTCGCCCTGGCGGCACAGCGTCAGCTCGAAGCGCTGCTCGGGCTCGTCCCGGTTGACGGTCAAGCCGTCCAGGCCGTCGAGGAAATCCTCGTCCGGGGCCAGGATTTCGGTGAAAAGATCGAGAATGCGCGGTTCGTCGTCGGCCACAAGCAGTCGAATCGATTCTGGCTTTGCTCCCGCAGCTCCCATGGCAGTCCTTTTGTCCCGGCGTGTTGGTACGTCTTCAGGGGAGCTCCGACCGGTCGAGCTTCTCGGCGGCGGCGGGCTGGTGCCTGGCCGGGGCCTTGGCCGGAGATTTGGCCGGAGCCGGGGCGGCCTCGCCGGCCGGGGCCGGCTGGGGCGTGAAGGGCTTGGGCTCCTGGACCGCCGCAGGCTTCGGCTGGGTTGCGCCGGACTTGGCCGCGTCGGTCTTGGCCGAAGCGGGCTTGGCCGGAGCGGCTGGCGCGGCCGGGACCGCGTCGCTCTTGGCCGGGGCGGCCGAAGTGGCCGGGGCCGCATCGGGTTTGGTCGGCGCGGACGGGGCGGCGGGGGTTGCGCCCTGCGCCGGCGGGGAGGCAGGCGTTTGGACCGGGGCCGGTTGGGCCGGAGCCGCCGGAGGCGTCGCCGGGACCGGAGCCGGCTGCGGCGGGGCCGAGATGGCCGGAACCGATGCGGGCTCAGCCGAAGGCGTCGGAGCGGGGGTCGCGGCAGCCGGCGAGACCGGGGCCGGATTGGCCGCCGGTTTGACCGCTGCCGGCCGGTTCGCGGCTTTGGCCGCCGCCGGCTGGGGTTGCCCCGGCCCGGACACGGACGGCGTCGGGGCGGCCGGCTGAAGCACGGCCGGAGCCGGTGCGGCCGGCGGAGTCTGCCCTTGCCCGGGCGCGGGCGGCGCCCCGGCGGCCGGGGCCGACGCGACCGGCTGGGCCCCACCCGCCGGCAGGGCCTGGGGAACCACCGGCAGGGTCACCTCTTCCACGGTCGACAGACGGGTCAGGTTGTCGTGGGCCTGGGGGTAGAAACGAGGGTTGGCGGCAATGGCTTTTTCAAAAT
>JBKICS010000209.1:0-4269 GCA_046567015.1 Acidobacteriota bacterium
TCTAAGTAGCGGCTGTCATGGGGACCCGGCGCCGCCTCCGGATGATACTGAATGGCGATGACAGGTTTCTTTTTATGTGCAAACCCTTCAAGCGTATTGTCGTTTAAGTTGATGTGGGTCAACTCTACGTCGGACAGGCTTTCGATGTCCACGCAAAAACCGTGGTTTTGCGAGGAAATTTCGATGCGTCCGGTCTCCAGATCCTTGACCGGGTGGTTGAGGCCGTGGTGTCCGAACTTGAGCTTGTACGTCCGGCCGCCCAGGGCCAGCCCCAGGAGCTGATGGCCCAGGCAAATGCCGGCCAGCGGGTATTCGTCGGCCAGAAGGGCGGTGGTGTGGACCAGATCGGTCAGGGCCGCCGGGTCGCCGGGGCCGGGGGACAGGAAGATGGCGTCCGGGCCGAGCTTGCGCACTTCCTCGGCCGTGGTGGTATACGGCACCACCAGCATGTCGAACCCCTGGGCGGTCAAAAGCCGCAGGATGTTCCACTTGATGCCCATGTCGAAGACCACGAGCCGTGGTCCGGTTCCGGGCCAGGCATACGTGCCGTCGACGATTTTCGCCGGAACCATGGCTTTGCCGTCCCAGGTGAAGGGCGCGTCGCAGCACACCCGGTCGGCCAGGCCCAGGCCCTCCATGGAGGGCAGGCCCTTGGCCGCCTCCACGATGCGCTTGGGGTCGGACACGTCGGTGGAAATGTAGCCGCGCATGGCGCCGTGCAGGCGCAGATGGCGGGTCAGCGCCCGGGTGTCGATGCCTTCGATGCCGGTTATGCCCTGGCCGGTGAGGTACTCCGGCAGGGTCATGGTGGAGCGCCAGTTGGAGGGCGCCTTGCAGCATTCCTTGACGATGAACCCGGCCACGCGGATGTGGGCCGATTCCACGTCGTCGGGGTTGATGCCGTAGTTGCCGACGTGGGGATAGGTCATGCACACCATCTGCCCGGTATAGGACGGATCGGTGAGCACTTCCTGATAGCCGGTCATGCCGGTGTTGAAGATGACTTCGCCCCCGGCGGCGCCCTCGCCGGTAAAAGTGTGGCCGTGAAACAAGGTGCCGTCTTCGAGGGCCAGGATGGCTTTCATGCGTGTCTCCGAACGTGTTCGCTATGGGCCGCAGCTTGCGGCCGGCGGCAGGGTATATCGGAACGGGGCCGGCGTAAAGGCCGGGCATCCCCGTGTGCTGCGCTCAATTAAGGCCTCTTGCCGCGCTGCGCAAGCCCTAGTTCCATGAGCCGGGCGATAAGATCGGGGAAGGAGAGTCCCGCCGCCCGGGCCGAGCGGGGGAGCAGGCTCGTCGGGGTCATGCCGGGCAGGGTGTTGGTTTCGAGCAGCTTGAGCCCCCCCTCCGTCAGGATGAAGTCCGAACGGCTGTAGCCGGAAAGCCCGAGAACGGCATGGGCCGCCAGGCTCACCCGGCCAAGGGCCTCGGAGACGGCGGGATCGACCGGGGCCGGGCAGATCTCCTCGGCCGCGTCCGGTTCGTACTTGCTGGCGTAGTCGAAAAATTCCCCGGCCTTGGGACGGATGAGGATGGGGGGCAAGGCGACGTCCCCCAGGACGGCGCAGGTCAGCTCCGGCCCGGACAGGCCTTCCTCGATGAGCGCGTCGTCGCCCGAAGCGAACACCCGCGAAAGCGCCGCCGGCAGTTCGCCGGCGGCGCGCACCAGGGTCATGTGGATGCTCGATCCGCCGAGGTTGGGCTTGACGAACCAGGGCAGCGGAAAATCGGGCCTGAAATCGGTGGCCGAGCCACGCGGCAAAAAGGCCCAGCGCGGCGTGTCAAGGCCGGCCTGGCGGTAGAGCTGCTTGGAGGCGGCTTTGCTCAGCGCCAGAAACGAGCCGGCCGGGCCGCTGCCCTGGTAGGGCACGCCGGCGGCGTCGAGCAGGGCCTGGGGCAGTCCGTCCTCGCCCGGCGCGCCATGAAGATTTAAGAAAGCGAAATCACACGCTTTTGCCGCATCGATGAAGCCGGGAAAATTCTCGGACAGGTCGTGGTCCACGACCTCGTGGCCAAGGCTTGCCAGCGCCTGCTTGATCTGGGCCGCACCGGACAGGGACACCGTCCGTTCACTCGACCAGCCGCCCGCAACCAAAAGTACTTTCATGGAGGTCCATGCCCAGTGTTTCGGCCAGGGCCCGTTCGATGGCCTCGGCCTGTTGGAAGGATTCGTGGATGCGGGTCCGGATGTAGTCCGTGGCGCCGTATCGCTCGAGCAGATCCTCAAACCGGGTCTCCAGGGTCACGATCTGGTTGTGCTTGACCCGTTTGTCGCTATAAATAAGCGTGAGCGGCAGGAAATCGGTGCGCAGGTCGATGGGGTGGGGCCAGGAGACGTGGCACAGCACCCCCTGGGCCAGGGCCGGGTTGCCGGTCAGCTCCTGCACCCAGGCCGCCCCGAGCTGGCAGTGGTTGCCGCCGTGCTTGATGGTGTAAGTCTTGGCCAGGTCGTGGAGCAGGGCCGCCGCCCGGACCTCGGCCACATTGACGGCCAGTCCGGCCGCCTCGGCCAGACGGGCCAGGGCCGTGGCCACGCAGGCCACCAACTCGCTGTGGGCCCGGATGTTTGGCAGCATGCCGTGGGCGTCCCACAGCAGCCGGCATTCCGCGTCTGTCGGCACCGGGGAAACGCGCGGCATATCGGCCGCCACGGGTCCGTCCTGCCGCGCCCCCTGGGGCTTGGACGACTGGGACGAAAGGTCCCCGGGAGTGTCTTTCTGGGTATGCTGCGACATGGATACCGCCGGGCGAGTGTGAAAAAAACGGTTCGCACCCGACGCCCGTCCTGATACCAACCCCCGGAGAAAAAGCAAAGGCCGGCGTGCCGATCGAGGCCGGGCCGGCAGGGAAGCGCATGAAAAAATATCGGGTTCGCTACGAAACCAAGCTGCTCGAGGCCCGCGAAGGCGTCGAGGTGGTGGAGGCTGCCGGCAAAGGCCAGGCCATGTTCGCGGTCCAGGCCAAGCTCCACCCCAACGCCCGCACCGACGAGCCCTATTTCCATTTCGAGCCCCTGGCCATCCGCCCCCTGGAGACCCCGGGCGCCTACGAGGTCAGCTACCGCACCAAGATCGAAAACGCAGTGTCCGGCGACGTGGAAGTGGCGGCCGAGGACGCCGACAAGGCCGTGAACAAGGCCCGGTTCGCCGTGCACCAGGAGCTGATTCCGCCCAAATGCTTCCGGGCCGTGGACGTTGTGGAGATCGGCGAGGGAAATTGAGGCCCGGGCTTTTGACAAGACCGCTGCCCGTGCGCATATGTCCCGTACCAGGCCGGCCGCAGTCGTCGGCCGCCAAACGACAGCCCCGGAGGCCCCGCATGTGTCTTGCCGTTCCCATGGAAGTTACCGCCATTAACGATATGATCGCCGACGTCGAAATCGGCGGCGTCACCCGCCAGGTGCGCCTGGACCTCATCGATACGGCTCCGGCCCTCGGCGATTTCGTCATTGTGCACGCCGGCTTCGCCATTCGTCGCATGGACCGTGACGACGCCATGGAGACCATCAAACTCTTCCAGGAGGGGTTGGGTCTTGAGCTCATTTGACGCTTTCAAGGATCCCAAGCTGTGCCGGGCGCTGCTCGACCGGCTCATCGCCGAGGCCGACCAGCCTTTCAGGTTCATGGAAGTCTGCGGCACCCACACCGTGTCCATCTTCCAGTCGGGCCTGCGCAGCCTGCTCCCGGCGACCATCACCCACGTCACCGGACCGGGCTGCCCGGTCTGCGTCACCCATGAGTCGGAAGTGGCTTGCTTTCTCGATCTGGCCAAGCGCGACGACGTGATCCTCGCCACCTTCGGCGACCTCATGCGCGTGCCCGGCCCCAAGGGCAAAAGCCTCAAGACCGCCCAGGCCGACGGGGCCAGGATCGAAATGGTCTACTCGCCCATGGACGCCCTGGCGGTGGCCGCGGCCAATCCCGGCCGCACGGTCGTCTTTCTCGGGGTCGGTTTCGAGACCACCGCACCGGCCGTGGCCGCCGTCATCCGGCTGGCCCGGGAGCAAAATCTCAAGAACTTCCGGGTACTGTGCTTCCACAAACTGGTGCCTCCGGCCCTGGAAGCCCTGCTGGCCGATCCGGAAACCGACATCGACGCCTTCATCCTGCCCGGCCACGTGTCGGCGATTATCGGCAAGGCTCCCTACGCCTTCCTGGCCGAGCGCTACCGGGTGCCCTCGGTCATCACCGGCTTCGAGCCCCTGGACATCCTAACCGCGTTGCTTGAAATCGTGGCCATGCGCAAAAGCGGCCAGCCGGCCGTGGTCAA
>JBKICS010000210.1:0-2848 GCA_046567015.1 Acidobacteriota bacterium
CATCCTCGGCCTCGTGGAAAATTTAAGCGGCTTTGCCTGTCCGGACTGCGGCTCGGTGCACCACATCTTCAGCACCGGCGGCGGCGAGCGGCTGGCTCAGGAGATGGATGTTCCGTTTCTGGGCCGCATCCCCATCGACCCGGAAGTGGCCCGCTCGGGCGACGACGGCGACGTCTACCTGGCCGTGGCCGGGGGGAGCCCGGCGGCCGTGGCCTTCAAGTCCGTCGTCGCCGCCGCCGCCCGGGCCGTGGCCGGCGGCAAGGAGGCGGCCAATGTCCTGTAAACACGGCGCGGATCCGCTGGACAGCCTGCTCGACGGTTTCGAGCGGGAGAGCCAGGACGAGCTTGTCGCGGACTTCGGCCCGCGCGGCTACGCCATCTGGCGCGACGCCCCGGACCGCGAGCGCCTGGCCGAGCCCACTTGCGTCGGCACGGTCAAGGGCTCCTGCGGCGACACCATCTCCGTGGCCCTGGCAATCGTCGGCGAGGACATCGTGGCCACGGATTTTAACACCGACGGCTGCGCCTCGAGCCTTATTGCCGCAGCCACGGCCGCCGCCCTGGCCAAGGGCAAAAACCTGGACGAGGCCGTGGACATCGACGAAGAGGCCATCGTGGCCGCCGTCGGCCGGTTTCCCGACGACCACCGCCACTGCGCCTATCTGGCCGCCGCCGCCGTGCGCGAGGCCGTGCACCACTGGATGATCCACCACGGGACCGACTCCGCCGGATAAGGGGACGCGCCCCCGGGGCGGCAAACCGCTGACATTGCCGCCCCGGCCGTGCTATCCTGCGGCCAGGGCAGGGCTCCCCGCTTCCCCCCGGCCCTCTTTCCAGGGAGGTACCATGTATTTCAAGCAGATCACGACCCCGGGACTGGGGTGTTTCTCCTACGTCATCGGCTGCCAGGCCGTGGGCGAGGCCGTGGTGGTGGACCCCCGGCGCGATATCGGCCCCTACCTGGAGATCGCCCGGGACGAGGGCTTGAAGCTGACCCGGGTCATCGAAACCCACCTCCACGCCGACCACGTAAGCGGCGGCCAGGAGCTGCGCGCGGCCACCGGCGCGACCATCCACATCCACCCCGGAGCCGAACCGGCCTACCCCTTCGAGCCCCTGATCGCGGGCCAGATCCTGACCGTGGGCACGGCCCGCCTGGAAGTGCTCTATACGCCCGGGCACACGCCCAACTCCGTGTCGCTCGTGGTCAGCGACCTGGGCCGTTCCCCCGAGCCGGCCATGGTGCTGACCGGCGACGTGCTGTTCGTCGGCGACATCGGCCGGCCCGATCTGCCGGGCGCGGCGATTTTGGACGAGCAGGTGCGAAACCTCTTCGACAGCCTCTATCACACCCTGGGCCGGCTGCCGGCCGACCTGGAGGTCTACCCGGCCCACGGCCAGGGGTCGCTGTGCGGGCGCGGCATGAGCGCCAAGGGCGTGTCCACCCTGGGCTACGAGCACCGGGCCAACGCCATGCTGGGCTTTGCCGATTTCGCCGCCTTCAAGGCGGCGGTGCTGGCCCGGTTCCCGGCCCGGCCCAAGAGTTTCGACCACATCATCGAGATCAACCGCCGGGGCGCGCCCTTGCTCGAACGCTGCCCCATGTCCCGGGAACTCGCCCCGGAACGCTTCGCCGCCGCCATGGCCGCGCCGGGCACGGTGGTCATCGATGCCCGCGACGCGGCCGCCTACGGCGGCGCGCATATCCCGGGCAGCCTCAACATCGGTTTTTCGAGCCAGCTCGCCAATTGGGTGGGCATGTCGGTTACCCCGGGCGCGAAGATCCTGATCGTAGCCGAGAACCGCGAGCGCGCCGCCGCCCTGCGCCTGGAACTCTTCCGTATCGGCTACGACGACATCCTCGGCGAACTGGCCGGTGGCATGGCGGCCTGGACCCAGAGCGGCCGGCCGGTCGCCTCCCTGACCCAGATGTCGGTGCACGATCTGGCCTCCGCCCTGGCCGGGGACAATCCGCCCACCCTGCTGGACGTGCGCACCGACGCCGAGTGGGAGGCCGGTCACATCGCCGAGGCCCTGCACCAAAGCTTTGCCGACATCCTGGACCGGGGCGTGGACCTGTGCTTCTCCGGTCCGGTGGCCGTGGTCTGCGGCTCGGGCTACCGCTCCAACATCATCGGCAGCGCGCTGGCCGCCAAGGGCTGCAGCGACGTACGCTCGGTGGCCGGCGGCATGACGGCCTGGGGCCGGGCCGGCCTGCCCAAGGTGAGCGTTTAGGGAGAGAGGGGCAGGAAGAGTGCCTCCGGCGGCCGGGGGCCTGAGGCCCCCGGACCCCCCGACGGGAAGAAGTTGTTAAGGGGGGATGGGGCGGGGAGCGGCAGGCTGGTCGGGTAGCGGAGGCTTGCATTTCGGGAGCGGGTCGGCGGCGACCGACCCGGCCGTAGGGCGGATGACGGGGAATGAAGACGCAAAAAAAGGGAGGGGCCGGCCCCTCCCTTTTTCGCGTCCGGCCGGATGGCCGAGGCGTGATGATTAGGCGTCGAGCTGCTGGATGGCGTCGAGCTTCCAGGCGTCGCCCGGGACGTCTTCCCGGCGCAGGAAATGCCAGACCTCGCGCACCTGCTCCGGCCGCCCGGCCTTGGGGTCTTCGCGCAAAAGCGTGTCGAAATAGGCCGAGGCGATGGTCGTGCCGCCCTGGCGGCGCACTTCGAGCAGCTTGGCGTCGACCAGCAGCACGTCGGTAGGCGTCGGAGTCGGGTCGGCCGCGGCCTGCGCCCGCACGTCGGCCATGAACGCCGGCGTGGCAAAGGCCTCGATGTCGGTCAGGTCGCGCCGGCTCCAGGAACTCTGCAGCCGGGCGAAAAGCGTCTTGGCCCCGGCCAGGAAATCC
>JBKICS010000211.1:0-2591 GCA_046567015.1 Acidobacteriota bacterium
GGGCGGCCCGGATGGTCATGGGGCCGTCGTAACCGCCCTCGTAGTTGCCCGGGCTCCAGACCTGATGGCTCCAGGGATCGACGTAGCTAAACGGCCCGTCCACCACCACCGTGGCCGGGGTCATGCCGTTGTCCATGGCCACGGAATAGACGATGGGCTTAAACGACGAGCCGGGCTGGCGAAAGGACTGGGTGGCCCGGTTGAACTGGCTTTTTTCAAAAGAGAAGCCGCCGACGCACGCCAGGACTTCGCCCGTGCGCGGGTCCATGGACACGATGGCCCCTTCGATGCGCGGCTCCAGCTGCATGGCCAGCCGCCACATGGGCCGACCGGCCTTGGCCGGGGCGGCCGGGGCGACCGGGGGAGGCGTCGGGGCGGCCTTGCCCTTTTTGCCGGACTGGGACTCGGCCGGCTTGGCCGGGGCCGGTTTTTCCGCGCCGGCCTTCTCCGGCGTGGCGGTCACCGAGGCCCAGACCAGATCGCCGGCCTCCACCTTGCCCTTGGCCCAGCTCATGTCCTCGGGCGGGATCAGGCCGTACTTGTCGCCAAAGCGCACCACCGCGCCCGCCGGCCCGATCTCCTGGACCAGGGCCTTGACCCAGCGGCCGGGCACCAGCAACGCCGCCGGCACATTGGAGCGCTCGTAAAAGTCCTCGTATTTGTCCTTGTCGAGCTTCTCCAGGGTCGGCTTGTAGCCGCGCCGTTTCTCCGAGGCCACCAACCCTTCGCGAAGCGCCCGCTCGGCCGCCTCCTGGTGTTTGAGGTCCACGGCCGAATGGACGTGCAGGCCGCCGTTGTAGACCTGGTCCTCGCCGAAACGGTCGATGAGTTCCCGGCGCACCTCTTCCAGGTAAAACGGGGCCACTTCCCAGGACGGGTCGGACATGCTTTTAAAGACCAGCGGTTCGGCCACGGCCCGGTCGTGCTGTTCCTGGGTGATCCAGTTCTGGGCCAACATGCGGCCCAGGACGTATTTCTGGCGGTTCTTGGCCGATTCGAAATCGCGAAACGGGCTGTAGCGGCTGGGGGCCTGGGGCAGGCCGGCCAACAGCGCGGACTGGGCGATGGTCAGGTCGCCGACGTGGACGCCGAAATAGGTGCGCGCCGCCGCTTCCACGCCATACGCCCGGGAGCCGAGGTAGATCTGGTTGAGGTAGATGGTGAGGATCTCGTCCTTGGTCAGGTATTTCTCCAGGCGATAGGCCAGGATGGCTTCCTTGATCTTGCGCGTGTAGCTTTTCTCCGAGGAGAGCAGCAGGCGCTTGATGATCTGCTGGGTGATGGTGGAGCCGCCCTGTTTGCGACCGCCCTTTTGCAGGTTTTTAAACATCGCCCGCAGGATGGCCGCGGGGTCCACGCCTTCGTGCTGGTAAAACGTCGAATCCTCGGCGGCCAGAAAGGCCTTGGGCAGGAAATCGGGCATCTCGGAAAGCGTCACCAGGAAGCGCTTTTCGGAATAGAGGTAGCCGAGCACCTTGTTGTCGCGGGTGTAGATGGTGGTGACAAGCGGCGGGCGGTAATCCGTGATCTTGCGGAAGCTCGGCAGGTCGCTGGAGGCCCAGTAGTACAGGCCGATGCCGCCGGCGAGACCGGAAATGAGGCCGACGACAGTCAATATGGCCAAGAGGATGAGCAGCTTTTTCACGGGCGAAATCTCACAGGGGAGGGAGTCACGAAGGGCATGCCTTCCTTTGGGGGAAGTCCCCAGGCCAGGCGCAACCGGCCGTGCAGGTCGCGCACCTCGGCCTCGGACATATCGAGCAGGGCCAGCATGCGGGCAACGGTCCGTCCCTGGCGGTGGACCTGGCATCCGGGGGCGGCAAAGGCCGTCACCGTAGGCCCGGCCAGCCAGAACGGGAAGAGGCGGCAATAATACGGACGCACCGGCCTTGGCAAGCTGCATCCATCGGCCCGCAGGAACAGACAATTCCCGGCGACGTCCAGGGACAGCCGCAGATGCTGGCCGCCTTCGGGAAAGACCCGGGCCAACGTCTTCCGATCACGGGGAAAAAGCCGGACGAGATTGGCCACGAACGCGCGGGAATTGGCCTGCGGCGTAAACGCTCCACGGGTCAAGCCCACCTGCTCGACAATGCGGATGCGCTCCATGTCCGAGACGGGAAAGCACAATTCCTCCTGCCCAGGCGAAAGCGTGCAGCAGGTGGGGCCGGCTGCGGCGCATTGGCCGCACAGCGTCCCGCCGGACGGCAGGCCGCCCGGCTCAAGCAATGGATCGGCGTTCACGGCGACCTCCCGGGCCGCCGAAACCGCCAAGGGCGTCCGCCCCCGGCCATCCGGCCTCCCAGGCAACCATAATCCCGGCAAGGGCGGTCGTAAAGGGCCGGGCCGGACAGGGGCCGGGGAAGCGCCCGGCCGGAAGGCAGCCGCCGCCCGCCCCGGTCCGGGTCCGGACGGGGCCGGCCGGTCGGGACGGGCGGCGGGCTAGCGGGCCAGTTTTTCCCGGCCGTAATCGGTCACGGCCAGGCGGCCGTTGTTGTCTTCCAGAAGGCCCAGGTTGACCAGATCGCGCACCATGGGCTGGACCTGGGAGAAATGGCGCACCACGGCCCGGCTGATGTCCTCTTCGGTGG
>JBKICS010000212.1:0-3442 GCA_046567015.1 Acidobacteriota bacterium
AGCACCACGTCCACCCGGTCGCGGACGATGGCCAGCCAGCCCTCTTCCATGGAGCCGGCCCAGGCGAGGGTATGGCCAAGCCGGCGCATGAGGCCGCCGAAGGTCTCGCGCAGGATGGCGTCGTCGTCGATGAGGAGAATGTGGGCCATTTTCAGTGAATGCCGCAAAATGCCGTTAGATGGACAGGAGGGAAGCCTCCGGCGGCCAAAGGGCGGCCGCCCTTTGGAATCCCATATTGTTTCCGATGCGTTGCACGTCCGGCCCGCAGTCCGTTTCCGGCGCTCCGTCTTGTGGCTACAGCCGCAAACGAACCTTGCAGACCTGACTGTGGGGCCGCGAACGAATCGGCGTCAAGGCGCTTCGCCTTGTGCCGCCGATTCGTTCGCGGCCCCACCTTTCGGGGGTCCGGGGGCATGCTGCCCCCGGCGGGGCGTGGGGCAGCGCCCCACTTCCACGGCTCTTCCTCCGCTACTCTTCCTTCTTCTTGCCCTCGGCCACCACCTTTTCGGCAATCGGCGGCGGGCATTCCTCATAGTGGTCAAAGGCCATGGTAAAGGCCCCCTGGCCGCCGGTCATGGAGCTTAAGGTCTTGGCGTATTCCTGCATCTCGGCCATGGGCACGTGGGCCTGGATTTCGGTGATGCCGCCGGTGGAGTCCGACCCCAGCACCTTGCCGCGCCGGCTGGACAGGTCGCCGATGATGTCGCCCATGTATTCGTCCGGGCAGCTCACCGACACCAGCACGATGGGTTCGAGCAGCGACATCTTAAGCTTCTCGCAGGCGGCCTTGAAGGCGATGGACCCGGCGATCTTAAAGGCCATTTCCGAGGAATCGACGGTGTGAAACGATCCGTCAAAGAGCGTGACCTTGAAATCGACCAGGGGATAGCCGGCCAGATAGCCGCGCCCGGCCGATTCCTGCACGCCCTTGTCCACGGCCGGGATGTACTGGCGCGGGATGGAGCCGCCGACGATGGCGTCCACGAAGGCATAGCCGCCGCCGCGCGGCTGGCCTTCCATGCGGATCCAGCAGTCGCCGAACTGGCCGCGTCCGCCGGTCTGCTTCTTGTGGCGGCCCTGGACCTCGACCTTGCCCTTGACCGTCTCGCGGTAGGGAATCTTCGGGGCCTTGAGCACGGGCGAAACCTTGAAGCGGCGCTTGGCCTTTTCCACGGCCGTCTCCAGATGGGTCTGGCCCATGCCGGAGAGCAGGATGTCGCCGGTTTCCTCGTCGCGGGTGATGGACAAGGTGATGTCTTCGTCAAGGAGCTTGGACATGGCCGCGAAGACCTTGTCCTCGTCGCCCTTTTCGGCCGGGGCCAGGGCGTAGGAAATCATGGGCGGGGCCAGCACCGGGGCCGGCACGACCACCGGCTTTTTGGGATCGCTCAAGGTGTGGCCGGTGGCGGTGTCCTTGAGCTTGGCCAGGGCAATAAGCGAACCCGGACCGGCCGGTTCCTTGGAGATGACGGTTTCCTTGCCAAGCGGCAAAAGGATCTGGCCGGCGCGTTCGGCCGAGCCCGTGGCCGGGTTGACCAGATCCATGTTGGCGGTCAGGGTGCCGGAAAGCACGCGGGTGATGGAGAGCTGGCCGGCAAAGGGGTCAAAGAGCGTCTTGACCACGAAGGCGACCACCGGGCCGGTTTCGGCGGCGATGATCTCCCCGCCCTCGATGGCGATGGTCTTGGCTCCGTCGGCCGATTCCAGGGGGCCGGGCAGGTAGTTCTGGATGGCGGCAAGCAGGCGCTGCCCGCCCATGGCTTTTAACGCCGAACCGCAGCACACCGGACACAGCGCGCCGGAGAGCGTGGCCTTGTGCACGGCGGCCAGCAGTTCCTCGACAGCGATTTCCTCGCCTTCGAGGTAGCGTTCCATGAGCTGCTCGTCGGAAACGGCCACTTCCTCGATCATGGTTTCGCGCAGGGTTTCGACCTCGTCGGCCATGTCGTCGGGCACCGGGCCTTCGGTCGCGCCACCCTTGTCGTCGAAGAAATAGGCCTTGCCTTCCAGGACGTTGACCACGCCCTTGAAGTCTTCCTTGGCCCCGATGGGCAGGTTCTGGATGAAGGTCTTGACTCCGAGCTTTTCCTTGATGCCGGAAAGGGCCAGGTCGAAATCGGCCCGGTCGCGGTCCATTTTATTGATGAAAAAGATGGCGGGCAGGCCGAGCTTGGCCACTTCGCCCCAGAGTTTTTTCGTCAGCGGCTTGACGCCGTCCACGGCGTCCACCACAAAGACGACGCCGTCCACGGCCCGCAGCAGATAGGGCAGGTCGCCGTTGAAGCTGCCGTCGCCCGGGACGTCCAGGAGAAAATGCCGGTTTTTCTGGAACAGGTAGGAGGCCAGGCCGGGCTGGGTGCTGCCCCGGCGTTTGATTTCCTCGGGCTCGTAGTCGAGCGCGGTGGTGCCTTCCTCGATCTTGCCCAGGCGCGCCACGGCTCCGGTGGTGAAAAGGAGCATTTCGGCCACAGAGGTCTTGCCGCATCCGCCGTGGCCGATCAGGGCGTAGGTGCGTTGGCTGGCGAGGTTTTCCGACATTCCCTTCTCCCTTGTGCTAGGCGTTGTCACGTGGTCCAAACGCCCTGGGGCGTTTTTCCTGTACCGTATCACAAGCCGCCGACGCGGCTGGGCGACGAACGAACCGAGAGAGAGATCGGTGCGGAAATCCGGGGCATTTCAAGCCCTTGGCTTTTCCGCGAGTTTGGGCATATTGGATGAGGCGTCACCCCTTGTCAAGACGGCAACTTCCTGAAATCACGAACTCTACGGAAAAACCGTACTAAAAACGACACCGTGCAGCCACTCTTTTTGCATCCCCGCGATCTCGATATCGCCGCGCCACACCTGTTCTGGGCCGGGCCGCCCGACGCCGCCCTGCTCCATTCCCTGGCCAGTCTCGGCCAGACCACTCCGGCCCTGGTGGTGGAAACCGGCGGCCGGCCCGTGCTCGCCGCCGGGTCGCGCCGGGCCGCCGCCTTGCGGGAAATCCGGGGCAGCGCACTGTGCGCCCTGGCCGTCTCCCTTAACGGACCGACCGGAGTCGGCGGCCACGACGACCCCGGGGAGGCGGACCCGGCCATCACCCCGGCCCTGCGCCTGGGCCTCTACTATCTGGCCTCCAACCAGGGCCGGACGGTCACCGACGCCATGGCCGTGGCCGCCGGGCGCTATTTCGCGGAGCACGGCTCGGTGGACGAGTTCCTGCGTCTGGCCGGACCGTACCTGTTTGCCCCGGACGACCGCCGGGGCCGGCTGGTGGCCCAGTGGCTGGCCCTGCCGCCGGACTTCGACGTGCTTTTAGCCTCGGGCCATGTACCGCTGGGGGCCGGGGGCCAGCTCGCGGCCCTGGACGGCGACACGCGCCAGGCTTTGACCCCGCTGCTGGCCGCCGTGCGCTGGTCCCGGGGGAGCCTTTCCGGGGCGCTGACCTGGATCGCCGAGG
>JBKICS010000213.1:0-2815 GCA_046567015.1 Acidobacteriota bacterium
CCCAGGCGCGTACCCTAGCCGCCGGACCGGCCGGGTTTCCCGACTGCAACCTCCCGGGAGGACGCCTTGCCCAGACTGACCATGCCGCGCACGTCCCTGCCCCATCTCACCATCCGCCAGAAGGTGCTGGCCGGGGTCATCATTCCGGTGCTGCTGTTCGCCGTGATCGGCGTCGTGTCGTATAATTACCTGGTCCGCCTGGAAGGGACGCTGAGCCTCATGGAGATGGCCGACGACCTCTCCAACAGCATCCTGGAAGTACGGCGCTACGAAAAGAACTACCTGCTCTACGGCCATGCCGAGGACTTCAACGAATCCCTGCGCTACATCGACCAGGCCCGCACCATGCTCGCCGCCATGGCCGAGGATGTGCGCGACAGCCGGGCGCGCCGGGCCATCGCCGGCCTGTCCACGGCGCTGGACACCTACCAGGCCCGGGTGCTGGGCCTGGGCTCGGAAGGCACCTCGGATTCGCCGGCCCAGCTCCTCGACGACCTGCGCCAGGCCGGCAAGGACATGGTCGACCTGTCCCTGGACATCAAGAACACCGAGCGCAGCCGCACCCTGCATCTGGTGGCCACCCTCAAGCGCCAGCTGCTCGTCTCCGGGGTGTTCATCACCGTCTCGGGCATCTTCATGGCCCTGCTCCTGGCCCGCAAGATCCTGCGGGCCCTGGGCGTCATCACCCAGGCCACGGCGGAAATCGGCCAGGGCAACTTCAAGACCCTGGAGGTGCCGCAATCGCTGCGCAGCAACGACGAGACCCAGCGCGTGCTGGAGGCCTTCAACCGCATGACCCGGGAACTCAAGCGCCGACAGGAACAGCTCATCCAGGAGAAGAAGCTGTCCTCGCTTGGCGTCCTGACCTCGGGCATCGCCCACCAGCTCAACAATCCGCTGAACAACATCTCGACCTCCTGCCAGATCCTCATCGAGGAACAAGGCGAGTGCGATCCGGCCTTTGCCTCGAAAATGCTCGGCAACATCCAGCAGGAAGTCCTGCGGGCCAGGGACATCGTCAAAGGACTGCTTGAATTTTCCCGGGCCAAGGATTTCAGCCTCAAGCCCGTGGCCCTGGCCGACGTGGTGGCCAATGCCTTCCGGCTGGTGTCGAGCCAGGTGCCCTCGGGGATCAGCCTGAGCCAGGACGTCGCGCCGGGGCTCGTCCTCAACCTCGACGCCGCCCGCATGCAGGAAGTCCTGATCAACCTGCTCTTAAACGCCGCCCAGGCCATCGAAGCCCCCCCCGGCTCCATCACGGTCACGGCCCGGGAAGAGGACGGCATGGCGGCCATCGCCGTGGAAGACTCCGGAGTGGGCATCCCGGACGAGGATCTGGGCAAGATTTTCGACCCCTTCTACACCACCAAGGAAGTCGGCAAGGGCACGGGACTGGGGCTTTCCATCGTCTTTGGCATCATCGAGAAGCACCACGGCTCCATCGTGGCCGAAAAGACCGGCGGCAAGGGCGCGCGCTTCGTCATCCGCCTGCCCCTGCCGGGGAGCGCTCCGGAAACCGCATGAGCGCCGG
Organism: Acidobacteriota bacterium; assembly: GCA_046567015.1. Classification (GTDB taxonomy): domain Bacteria; phylum Desulfobacterota; class Desulfovibrionia; order Desulfovibrionales; family Desulfovibrionaceae; genus Solidesulfovibrio. Next base: position 1,532 of record JBKICS010000213.1, read on the forward strand.
CGCGGTCCTTATCGTCGACGACGAATCCATCGCCGTCGAGAACCTGACCCACATCCTCGGGCGCGAAGGCTACGCCGCCACGGCCGCGGCCAGCGGCGAAGAGGCGCTTGACCTGCTTGGGCGGCGCGAATTCGATCTGGTGCTCACCGACCTGCGCATGAAGGGCATCGACGGCCTGGCCGTCCTGGCCGAGTCCAAGCGTCTGTGGCCGGACACGGAAGTGGTGGTCATGACCGGCCACGCCACCGTGGCCACGGCGGTGGAGGCCATGCGGCTGGGGGCCTGCCACTACCTGACCAAGCCCTACGGCCTGGCCGAGGTGCGGGCCACCGTGGCCGAGGCCATGGACAAGCGGCGGCTGCGCCTGGAAGTGGCCCGGCTGTCCCGGCAGGTGGCGGAACTGGGCCGCGCCTCGCTCATTATCGGCGAAAGCCCGGCCATCCAGGCCCTTAAGGACAATATCCACCACATCGCCCCCACCGATTCCACGGTGCTGATCCTGGGCGAGACCGGCACCGGCAAGGAGCTGGTGGCCCGCTCCATTCACGACGCCAGCACCCGGGGCGACCGGCGCTTCCTGGCCATCAACTGCGGGGCGTTTAGCGAAGACCTCTTGGCCAACGAGCTGTTCGGCCATGAAAAGGGCGCGTTTTCCGGGGCTTCGGCCGTCAAGAAGGGCCTTCTGGAAGTGGCCGGCGAGGGGACGCTTTTTCTCGACGAAATCGGGGAGATGTCGCTGACCATGCAGGTGCGGCTGTTGCGCGTGCTCCAGGAGCGCCATTTCTTCCGGGTGGGCGGCACCCAAGAGATTCCGGTGTCGGCGCGCATCCTGGCCGCCACCAACCGCGACCTCAAGGGCGACGTCGAGCGGGGGCTTTTCCGGGCGGACCTGTATTACCGCCTAAACGTCATCACGCTTCGCGTGCCGCCGCTCTCCGAGCGCCGCCAGGACATTCCGCTTCTGGCCGGCTATTTCATCGCCAAGTACGCCGCCGCCATGGACAAGAAGCTCTCGGGCTTCTCGGCCGAGGCGGTCAGGCGGCTTATGGCCTACGAGTATCCCGGCAACATCCGGGAGCTGGAAAACATCGTGCAGCGCACGGTCATCATGGCCAAGGGCGAGGTCATCGAGCCCGGCGACCTGCCCCAGGATTTGAGCGAGGAGGCCCCGGCCCTGGTCAAGCACGAGGGGCCGCCGCTCATTACCCTGGAAGAGCTGGAGCGCCGCCACATCCACGACATTTTGGAATACTGCGACGGCAACAAGACCCGGGCGGCCGAGAT
>JBKICS010000214.1:0-3262 GCA_046567015.1 Acidobacteriota bacterium
TCGCGGGCCATGGCCGCCCGGGTGCGGCGTTTGGGGCGATAGGGCAGGTAGAGGTCTTCGAGCCGGGCCATGTCCGCGGCGGCAAGGATGGATTTTTCCAGGGCGTCGGTGAGCAACTCGCGTTCGGCAAGGGAGCCAAGGATGGCCTCGCGCCGCTTGTCCAGTTCGCCGAGCTGGGCCAGCCGGTCCCGGATGGCGGTGACCGCCACTTCGTCCAGGGAGCCGGAGGCCTCCTTGCGATAGCGGGCGATAAACGGGACGGTGGCTCCTTCGGCCAGCAACCGGGCCACGGCCGCCACCTGGCCGTCCTTGATGGAAAGCTCCCGGGCGAGCAGGGGGGCGTATTTTTCGATCATGTGCCTCGGCCTTTTGCAGCGAAAGGGGGAGAGAAGCCAATGCCGGCCCGCATCTGGTCCGGATGCGGGCCGGTTGCGGGTCAAAAAAGGGTCAATCACGGGCCGGCCGTGGGCCGGCTCCAGTTGAAACGCGGAGGTGGCCTAATCCATGTCCGGGAAAACGATGGAGGCCATCAATTTGCCGTCCGGACCGATTTCGATCTTGAGCATCCGCCCGCCGCTGTTGATGATTTCCGTTTCCAGGGAAAAGACCTTGCCATCGGAGGAATGCCAGGAACCGACAAAATGCTTGGGGCTGCCGCCGGCCTCGTTTTTCTGGATCGCTTCCCATATCTCACTGACATCACGGGCGTTAATGACGGAAATGCTCTGCATCAGCTTGTGGTAGTCCTGCATTGCGGCACCTCGCGCGCGTGTTGACGTTGGGCGTTTCCGGGAAAGGCTTGGGCCGTTTTCCCCTGGCAGGCGGGACAAAGCCTAGCGTATTTGCCCGCCATTTGCGAGCATGGCCCCACTGGCGTCCGGCCATTTTGCCCGCGTCCGGTTGGTGGACGTCTTGGGACGACGGCAGCGCAGTCGGGTAGCCCGGAAGAGGGCGGCCCGGGCGTGGCCTTGGGCCGGGCAGCGGCGGCAAGCAGGAGGGCACGTGCGGCTATCGCGTTTCCTGGCGGCGGGTTCTTCCCTGGCGCAATTTGATCTGGTCACGGTCTGGCGCATCGGCTCCGGCCTAGCCGAGGTCTGGGAGGCCATCAGCCAGCCGGCCGGGTGGCCGCTCTGGTGGCGCGGCCTGGAGGCGGTGGCGGAGCTGGACCGGGGCGGGCCGGACGGACTGCGCAACCGGCAGCGCTTCGTCTGGAAGGGGGTCTTGCCCTACCGGCTGGTCACGGAGATCACAACCGTCCGCCTGGAACCCATGCGCCTGATTGAGGGCGAGGCCTCCGGGGACGTGCGGGGCGTCGGGATCTGGCGGTTTGCCGAAAAGGGCGGCCTCGTCGAAGTGCGCCACGAGTGGCGGGTGCGGGCCGCGACGCCCTGGCTGTTCGCCCTGGCCCATTTCGCCAGGCCGCTTGTCTGCTTCAATCACGGCAAGATCATGGAATGGGGAGCCCAGGGCCTGGCCCGGCGGCTGGGGGCGAGCCGGTGTCGGGTGGAGCGAAATCCCCGGGTGGATTGAACCGGACGGCAATCGGGGGTGGGGGCGGCGACCGGGCCTGGCCCGAGGCAACGGCTGGCTACTGGTTGAAGAACCCGTCGGCAAAGGCGACGTCGGTTTGCAGGTCGTCCATGAGCACGGTTTCAAGGGGGCGTCCGGCGGCGTCGAAGGTTCTGACTTGCAAGGGCAGCAGGGTGGCCGGGTCGAGATTGAGGAGAAAGCGGCTGGCCCCGTCCACGAGAACCCCAGGATTTCCCACGACGTCGACGAGGATGGTCGTCCGCTCGCCCAGCCGTTCCTCCCCCTGGTTAGTCGCGTGCCCTTGCTGCTTGAGCTGGCGCACCCGCTCAAGCAGCGTCCCGATGTCGGTCTCATCCACGCGGTGCCCCGAAGCGCTTTTGACCAGGGCGTTGTCGGGGCTCAGGGTCAAGCCGAACACCTTGGAATTGCCGAAGGGCTGCAGCCGCACCTGGTTGGTGGTGGGGTCGTAGAGCAGCCAGGCTCCCTTGTGAGGCTTTATGAACTCCATACGGACGAATCCGGGCTTCTTGAAGAAGTACCGGATGATCTCCTTGGAACGGCCATGGCTGACCCGCAGGGTCGCCTGGTAAGAAGCCACGTGCTCGTAGCTTTTGATGGCGGCGGTTATCAGATCCTTGGGCATGGAAACCAGACTTGCCAGCAGGGCGAGGGTGCAGAGCATAGGGGGGAGGTCCGGGAGACGCGTGTTTGCGGGGCCGCGCCGGGCGGGCGGCCGGGCCCGAGGGTTGCGGTCAGGCGGCTTTGGGCGACGCCGGAAGTGATCGGTGCATCCATCATCTGACAATACGGGAGCGCGGCGGCTCTGTCCAGGCGTGAAAACCGGAAAGCGCCGTCTGATCCGGCAGCCCGGCGGCCACGGCCGCCCGAGGCCGCAACGATCGCTTGCGGCTACTCGGCGAGTAGCCGCAAGATCTCCTGGAGATGCTCGATATGCATTTGCACGTGGTACACCCCGAGGCCGTGGATCATGTTCTCCAAGGTCGGGTATTCTCCCAAGGGCGAATCCTTGAGTTGGGGGATGTGGGCTTTGCGCTGCATCTGGGCATCGCTCAGGCCGGAGGCGAATTTGGCGATGCGCTCGTAGTTTGCTTCGCAAGCCGTGAGGAGCTGGGCGAAGGTCATGGCGGCGCGTTGGCTGGTATAAAAGGGATTCTCGGGAGAGATGTCGACGTCCGGGGTATCCTCCTTGAGAAATGCCTCCAGCAGGGGCAGGTGCCCGGTTTCTCCGCGTCCGCACAAATGGGAAAGCACTTCCTTGGGCGACCAGCGGCCGGCTGGAGCCCGCGAGGCGACGGCCTCGTCCACCCCGGCGCCAACCGCCTTGAGTTCCGCGAATTTTCCACGGATAGCCTGGGCCAGTTGCAGTCCTCGATCGGTTGTCATGTCGCATGATCTCCGGGTTCGGGTGATGATCTCTCTTCGGACATGCTCTCGGGTTGGTAAACGCTTCCCGTTCGAATCCCCGTGAGCGAGGAGGCCTCCGAGTGGGGCATAGGCCGTATCGTACCGAGTGCTCCTCGAACCGGCGGATGTCAAAGGATGGCATGCGACAACGCCAGACAATATCGTTATTGGCGGCCTTGGTGGACATCGCGAAGGGGTGGCGCGGCCGTTGCTGGCAGCGAGGAAGCAGACAATCTACGAAATTCGGCCAAGTCGGTCAAAAGGCGGCGTTTAGTGACGGGAAGGCGCCGCCGATGACGCCTTCCCG
>JBKICS010000215.1:0-9486 GCA_046567015.1 Acidobacteriota bacterium
TTCGAGTTCGAGCAGGGTCTTGTTGTCGATGCGCTCGGCCCGGATGCCGCCGTCCCGGGCATTTTGCAGCAGCCGTTCGACCACGGGCAACTGGGCCGGGTCGGTGGCCACCAGCACCTTGCCGTTGCGGTCAAGCCGGATGCCGTGTTCGGCGGCGAACGCGGCCATGATCCGCCCGCCCGTGGCGCAGACCTGCGCCTTTTTCGTGTCGCTGCCGTAGTACAGGCCGCTGTGGAGCACGCCGCTGTTGCGGCCGCTGGCGTGGCGTCCCGGGGCGGATTCCTTCTCGATGACGGCGAGGCGGGCGGCCGGAGCGCGGCGCAGGACTTCCAGGGCCGTGGTCAGGCCGACGACGCCGGCTCCGGCGATGACGAAATCGAAGCGTTCCATGTCGGCTTTCTTGACGCGACCGGCGGTTTTTCGCAACCGCCGGGCCGGGCCGGGCCGGGCCGTGGCGGCGCGGCGTGACGCGTTTCGGGGGCCAGGCGGGACACGGTTGCTGGGGCCGGCCCTGACCGGGGCGGTTGGAAACACCGTCCTGGTTGTCGGCCGGTTCGGCCTGGGGTAGGGCTGGCACTGCGGCGGCCCGGCTGCGGCCGGACCTGGGCCGGCCCAGGACCGGCGCAGGCCCGGCGACAAGGAGCATGGAACATGGCCAGATGGTTTCCCGAGGTCTTGGCAACGGCGTTCGTGGTGTTTTTCGTGGCCCTGGGGATCGCCCCGGTCTCGCGCGAGGTCTGGTGGGCCGAGAACATCCCGGTCATGGCCGTTTTCGGCTTTTTCGTCGTGGCCGGCCGGCGGTTTCGCTTCTCCAACCTGGGCTATGTCCTGATGGCCGTCTGGCCGTTTTTGCACACCATCGGCGGCCACTACACCTTCGCCAACGTCCCCTTCGAGTTCGTCACCGACTTGTTCGGCTTCTCGCGCAACCACTTCGACCGGCTGGCCCATTTCACCGTGGGCTTTTACGCCTTTGCCCTGGCCGAATACCTCTGGCGAAGGCGGTTGGCCCATCCGGCGGTCATCGTCATCTTTGCCCTCACGGTGATCATGGCCGTGGCTTGCGCCTACGAGATCATCGAGTGGTGGTACGCCGTGGCCGAGGGCGGCGAGGCCGGGGTGGAATTCCTGGGCAGCCAGGGCGATGTCTGGGACGCCCAGAAGGACATGCTGGCCGACACCCTGGGGGCGATTTTCGCGGTGGGGCTTTTCTGGCTGTACCGCCGCCGCCTGCCCGGGGCCGGCGCGGCCTCGGCTTGGGCGAACTGAGCGCCGCACCCGCGTCCGGCCGCGCGTGGCTTGCGTCCCAGGGCGGCTGCGCCTTGGCGGCCGCCGCGACCTGGCGGCCCGATCCCACGTTGGCTCCTCACTGACCCTCTCTGACCCGCTTCGACCCTGCCTGCTCCTTTCTGATCCGGCTTGATCCGACCGGTCGGCCTCGGGCGGGCCGTGGTCGGTCCGTTTTGTTCTGCTCCAAAATGACCCACCTCTTTCGGCCTTTGGGCGGTTTTCGGGCCTCGAACCGAGGCGTTCTCCAGTCTTGAGCCATGTTATTATTAGCCTAATGCCAGCCAGAGGCAGGGTTTGCAGTTTGCTGTAGACTTTTGACCCATCCGCCGCATCAGATTGACCCAATTGTTCTCTGTTTCTGTATTATAAACAATATCAATATGTTGCGTAGAATTTGCCGGCAGCGGCCCTACCCCTCCCTGTGCAGGCGGGGTCACCATGTCTGCCCGGCGAAGGGTTGTTCGGCCATTGGCGCGGCCGCAAGCCGCCTGAGCAATGGAGAAGCGTCATTGGCCTGTAAATTGCTGTTTCAGTGTGAGTGCATCTATTATGTTTTGTAAAACAGAGATCCGCCACGAAGACATGCTCGGATAAACATAGACAGAAAGTTGTTGAGCAGTCTTTTTTGGGAACGAGGCTCTGTATTGTATTATTGATGTTATATTTAACATAAAAAAATCGTTTACTCGGTGCCGGCAACTTGGTCGTCGTGATGCGCTGGCCGTCTGTTATAAAAAACATGCATAGTTCCGCTCCGGCCTCCCGCAGACCGCTCCGCGATACCGGAAACGGACCAGTGCAAAACGAATAATCCAGTGGATACGGTATCTTCCCGCCATCAGGCAACGGGACGGGGCCGTGCAACCAGCAACCGCAAGGGAAGCACCACGCGTCATGAATGCCACCCACGCCGCACCGCGCCACAAAAACGCCCCCATGCGCAGCATCCCCGTCCACCATGCCGCCGGCATGGTCCTGTGCCACGACATCACCCGCATCGTGCCGGGCGAGGGCAAGGGGCCGGCCTTTCGCAAGGGCCACGTCATCGAGGCCGGGGACATCGACGATCTTTTGCGCCTGGGCAAGGAACATATCTACGTCTGGGATCTGGCCGAGGGATTCCTGCACGAGGACGACGCCGCCCGCCGCATGGCCGAGGCCATGGCCGGGGAGGGCATCGTCCTGTCGGCTCCCTGCGAGGGCCGCATCAACCTGCTGGCCGCCCACTCCGGGTTGCTGGCCATCGACGCGGCCAATCTGCGCCGGCTCAACGCCATTGAAGAGGTCACCATCGCCACCCTGCACGGCAACGTGACGGTGACGCCGGGCCAGATGCTGGCCGGCACCCGGGTGGTGCCGCTGGTCGTGGACGCGGCCAAGATCGACGCCGTGGAGGCCCTTTGCGCCGAGCACGGCCCGGTGGTCAGCGTGCGGCCCTTCCGGCCGCTTCGCGTCGGCGTGGTCACCACCGGCGGCGAGGTCTACCACGGCCGCATAAAAGACGCCTTCGGCCCCATCCTGCGCCGCAAGTTCGAGGCCCTGTCCTGCTCGGTCATCCGCCAGATTTTCGTCCCCGACGACCAGGACATGACCGTTCGGGCCATCCGCCGGCTCATCGAGGAGGGCGCTGACATGATCGCCGTCACCGGCGGCATGTCCGTCGATCCCGACGATCTCACCCCCTCGTCCATCCGGGCGGCCGGCGGCGAGGTCGTCACCTACGGTTCCCCCACCTTTCCCGGGGCCATGTTCATGCTGGCCTATCTCGGCGAGATCCCCGTGGTCGGGCTGCCCGGCTGCGTCATGTACCACAAGGCCAGCATCTTCGACCTGACGGTGCCCCGGCTGGTGGCCGGGGAGCGGCTCACCCGGGCCGACATCGTGGAACTGGGGCACGGCGGCCTGTGCGCCATGTGTCCCGAATGCCGCTATCCGGCCTGCGGCTTCGGCAAGGGATAGCGGACGGCACAGGATCAAAGGCCGCGCCGCCTGGAACACGCCCGGGCGCGCGGCGTCGGCAAAGCAACCAACCCTCAACCCGAAACGGAGCGAGACGACATGCAGGAAAAAATTCTCATCGTAAACGGCTTTGAGCGCAAACTCATCGTCGATCCGGAGGCGTTTCTGTCCGACGTGCTGCGCAACCAGCTGCACCTGACCGGCGTCAAGGTCGGCTGCGCCCAGGGCCAGTGCGGCGCCTGCTCGGTCATCATCGACGGCAAGGTCACCCGGGCCTGCATCACCAAGATCCGTCGCGTGGCCGACTACGCCAATGTGACCACCATCGAGGGTCTGGGCACCAAGGCCAATCTGCATCCCCTGCAGACCGCCTGGGTTGTCCACGGTGCGGCCCAGTGCGGCTTTTGCACCCCCGGCTTCATCCTGTCCGCCAAGGGCCTGCTTGACCAGAACGCCAAGCCCAGCCGTGAAGACGTGCGCGAATGGTTCCAGAAGCACAAAAACGTCTGCCGTTGCACCGGCTACGTGCCGCTGGTCGACGCCGTCATGGACGCCGCCAAGGTGCTGCGCGGCGAAATGACCCTTTGCATCAACCACAACATGCCGGCCGACGGCAACGTGTTCGGTTCCCGCGCCCCGCGCCCGACCGGCGTGGCCAAGGTCACCGGCCAGTGGCTGTTCGGCGACGACCACAAGGGCATGCTGCCCCCGGGCACGCTGCATCTGGCCATTGTCGAAGCCAAGGTCTCCCACGCCAACATCAAGGGCGTGGACACCTCCGCCGCCCTGACGATGCCGGGCGTGCACAGCGTCATCACCGCCAAGGACGTCAAGGGCAAAAACCGCATCACCGGTCTGATCACCTTCCCCACCAACAAGGGTGACGGTTGGGATCGTCCGATCCTGTGCGACGACAAGGTGTTCCAGTACGGCGACGCCATCGCGCTGGTCGCCGCCGACTCCGAGGCCAACGCCCGCGCCGCCGCCGAAGCGGTCAAGGTGGACCTGGAAGTCCTGCCGGCCTACATGAGCGCCCCGGCGGCCATGGCCGACGACGCCATCGAAATCCACCCCGGCACCCCCAACACCTACTACGAGCAGAACCACGCCAAGGGCGCGGACGTGGCTCCGTACTTTAACGACAGCAAGTACGAAGTCCTGGGCGGCGACTACTATACCCAGCGCCAGCCCCACCTGCCCATCGAGCCGGACGTCGGCTTCGCCTACACCAACGAAGAGGGCAAGCTTGTCATCCACTCCAAGTCCATCGGCCTGTACCTGCACCTGTACATGATCGCCCCGGGCCTGGGCGTCGAGCCGGAGAACATGGTTCTCGTGCAGAACCCCACCGGCGGCACCTTCGGCTACAAGTTCAGCCCCACCATGGAAGCCCTGGTCGGCGTGGCCGCCATGGCCACCGGCCGCCCTGTCCACCTGCGCTACAACTACGCCCAGCAGCAGTACTACACCGGCAAGCGCTCCCCGTTCTGGACCAAGGGCAAGATCGCCGTCGACAAGGCCACCAAGAAGATCGTGGCTTCCGAAATGGAATGGATCGTCGACCACGGCCCCTATTCCGAGTTCGGCGACCTGCTGACGCTTCGCGGCTCCCAGTACTGGATGGCCGGTTACGGCATCCCCAACATGCGCGCCAAGGGCTACTGCGTGGCCACCAACCACGGTTGGGGTTCGGCCTTCCGCGGCTACGGTTCGCCGGAAATCATGTTCCCGTCCGAATCGCTCATGGACGAAATGGCCGAAAAGCTCGGCATGGATCCCCTGGAATTCCGGTATGTCAACGTGTACCGCCCGGGCGACACCACCCCGACCGACCAGGTGCCCGATTCCTGGACGCTGCCTGAGATGATCGACATCCTGCGTCCCAAGTACAAGGAAGCCCTGGCCAACGCCAAAAAGAACTCCACTGCCACCCACAAAAAGGGCGTGGGCGTGGCCATCGGCATCTACGGTTCCGGCCTTGACGGCCCGGACTCCGCCGGCGCCGACGCCGAGCTCAATGCCGACGGCTCCGTGACCATCTACAACACCTGGCAGGATCACGGCCAGGGCTCCGACGCCGGCACGGTCGGCTTCGCCCACGAAGCGCTCAAGCCCATGGGCGTGTGCGCCTGCAAGATCAAGCTGGTCCTGAACGACACGAGCAAGTGCCCCAACTCCGGCCCGGCCGGCGGCTCGCGCTCCAACGTCGTGGTCGGACAGGCCATCAAGAACGCCTGCGAGCAGCTCGTCGCCGCCTGCAAGAAGGCCGACGGCACCTTCCGCACCTACGATGAAATGGTGGCCGAAGGCCTCAAGACCCGCTACAACGGCACCTGGACCGCTCCGGCCAAGGACTGCGACGCCAACGGCCTCGGTTCCCCGTTCTGCTGCTACATGTACGGCCTGTTCCTGGCCGAAGTGACCGTGGAGCTGGCCACCGGCAAGACCCAGGTCGACAAGATGGTCCTGGTCGAAGACATCGGCACCATCAACAACCGTCAGACCGTCGACGGCCAGAACTGGGGCGGCCTGGCCCAGGGCATCGGCCTGGCCCTCACCGAGGACTTCGAGGACATCAAGAAGCACTCCTCCATCGCCGGCGCGGGCGTGCCCTACATCAAGGACATCCCCGACGCCATGGAACTGATCTACGTCGAGTCGCCGCGCGAGCACGGCCCGTTCGGCAACTCCGGCGTCGGCGAAGTGCCCCTGTGCGGTCCTCACCCGGCCATCATCAACGCCATCTACAACGCCTGCGGCGTGCGCATCCGCCACCTGCCGGCCTACCCCGAGAAGGTGCTGGCCGGTCTTAAGGCCCTTGGCAAATAAGACCGTTTCACGCATCCTGACCTAACCCCGACGGGGCGGGCGCTTGCCGTCCGCCCCGTTTTGCCACAGGGAGGGCACGCATGGACCAGCAGGGTTTGCATGATATCGAATACCGCTGCATCCAGGAGGAACAGCCCGCCTGTCAGGCCGCCTGTCCCCTCCATGTCGACGTGCGCAAGTTCATGACCCTGGTTCGGGCCGGCGATCTGGCCGGCGCACGCAAGATTCTCGACCGCACCATGCCCCTGCCGACCGTCCTCGGGCGGGTGTGCGACCATCCCTGCCAGCCGCATTGCGTCCGGGCCGCCATCGACGATCCGCTGACCATCGGGGGACTCGAACGCACCGTCATAAACGCCACCGGTCCGGCCGCCAAACCACTCGCCATGCCCGGCAAGGGCAAGCGGGCCGCGGTCATGGGCGGCGACGTCAGCGCACTCACCGTGGCTTGGGATCTCGGCAAGAAGGGCTACGGCGTGGACGTCTATCTGGCCGGCGAGACCCCGGGCGGCCATCTGCTTGGTCTGACCGACAGGCTGCCGGCGGGCGCTCTTGCCGCCGAACTCGAGATCATGGGCCGCATGAACGTGGCCTTCCAACCGGGCCAGACCCTGGATGCGGCGCTTCTGGATCGCCTGACCGGCGTTTGCGACGCCGTCTACGTCGAAGTGCTCGACGCGAATTTCCTGTCCATCGGCCGCGACGCCGTGGACGCCCTGACCCTTGGCCTGCCTGGCCGCGCCGGCGTCTTTTGCGGCGGCTTCAGCGAACCGGATAAGCCAGTGTCCCTCATTGCCCTGGCCGGCGACGGCCGCAAGGCCGCCGTGTCCATGGACCGGCACATGGCCGGCGTGTCGCTGACCGCCTCGCGGGAGCGCGAAGGGGCCTGCCCCACCCGCCTTTTTACCAACACCTCAGGCGTGATCCCCATCCCGGCCGTGGCTGCGGCCGATCCGGCCGCCGGCCTGACCCCGGACGAGGCCAAGGCCGAAGCCGCCCGCTGCCTGGAGTGCCAGTGCCTGGAGTGCGTCAAATCCTGCACCTATCTTGCCCGCTACAAGGGCTATCCACGGGTCTACGCCCGCCAGATCTATAACAATCTTTCCATCGTCCAGGGCGCGCGCTCGTATAACCAGATGATCAATTCCTGCGCCCTGTGCGGCCAGTGCGAGGAGCTGTGCCCCACGGGCTTTTCCATGCCCGACCTCGTTCTGTCCGCCCGGCGCGACATGGTGGCGCGGGGCAAGATGCCGCTTTGGGCCCACGAGTTCGCCCTGGAGGACATGGCCTTTTCCCAGTCGGACGCGTTTCGCCTGGTGCGGGCCGCGCCGGGCGAGACCCAGTGCGCCCACCTCTTTTTCCCGGGTTGCCAGCTCGGCGGCGATCCGGCCGCGTCCGTGCCGGCCGTCTATGCCCATTTGCGCGCCGGACTGGCCGGCGGCGTGGGATTGGGGCTGGCCTGCTGCGGCGCGCCGGCCTGGTGGGCCGGCCGACAGGAGCTGGCCGAGGCGGCCATGGCTGCCTTCAGGGCCGACTGGGAGGCGCTTGGCAAGCCCCGGGTCATCGCCGCCTGTGCCTCCTGCCAGGCCACCTTCGCCCGCATGGCGTCCGACATTCCCGTCGCATCCTTGTGGCGCGTCCTGCTGGATGAGACCGGCCTGCCCGAGGCGGCCGGCACGCTTCCGGCCGGCCCGGTGGCCATCCACGACGCCTGCACCGGCCGCCAGGACGCCGCCGGACTGGCCGCCGTGCGCGAGATCCTCAGGGCCATCGGTCTTGCCGTGGAGGAACTTCCGGCCTCGGGCCGCCTCGCCTCCTGCTGTGGCTTCGGGGGGTTGCAAGCCAACGCCCACCCGGAACTGGGCGCCCAGGTTCTCGCCCGCCGCGTGGCCGAAAGCCCGCGCGACTTCGTGGCCACTTGCGCCATGTGCCGCGACCGGCTGGCCGGGGCCGGCAAGCGGACCTACCATCTCCTCGATCTGCTCTTCCCCGGCGGAGCAGGCGATCCGGCCGACCGGCCCGACCCGGGCTTTTCCTACCGCCACGAGGCCCGGGCGCGGCTTAAGCGGGCCTTGCTCGAAACCGTCTGGCACGAGCCTCAGCCGCCGCAAGCGCCGCCGGCCTTGCCACTCGTCATCCCCGACGCCGTGCGCCGGGTCATGGAAGCGCGCCATGTGCTCGATGCCGATGTGGCCCGCACCATCGCCCATGCCGAGGCCACCGGACGCAAGTTCACCGACACGAGCACCGGCCGCCATCTGGCCGGCTACGCCACGGCCCGCGTCACCTATTGGGCGCTCTACGAACTGCAGGGTGGCGCGGCCCATATCCATGCCGCCTACAGCCATCGCATGAGCGTCACCGGCGTGGACCGGCAGGAGGGATAGGATCATGAACGATACGCCGACCTACCTGCCCGAATCCGGCGACTGGATCTGCGCCGCCTGCGGCAAGGCGCTCGCTCCCGCGCCCGTGGGCGTCACCTATCTCCAGGGCGGCTTCACCATCACGCTGTTGACCTGTCCGGATTGCGGCCTGTCCCTGGTTCCCGAGTATCTGGCCGTGGGCAAAATGTTCGAGGTGGAGCAGCTCCTGGAGGACAAGTAGTGCCCGTGCGAACCGCGGTCCGGGACGGCTCGCCGCCGCCGGGACGCGAGGCGGGGCGTTCGGTCCCGGACGCGGGCGGACGGCCCGCTACGGGAACCGCCGTGCGGCTCGACGAACGGCCTTACACAGGGGGCGACGCGCTGCCTGCAAAGCGGCCGTATGAACGGGCCGACGTGCGCCGGGCCACGGGCGGGGCCATCCGGCCCGGTGGGTTGACGCTGACCGAACGGGCCTTGGATTTGCTCCCTTTTGCCGCCGGCTCCCTGCTCCTCGACTGCGGCTGCGGGGCCGGGGCCACCCTGACGCGCCTGGACGACGGGGGATTTTGCGCCCTGGGCATCGACGTCTCCCCGGTCCTGGCTGGCGAGGCCGCCGGCCGCGTTCCGGGGCGGGTGCTTTTGGCCGAGGCCGGCCGGCTGCCTCTTGGCAGCGCCTCCTTTGACGGCGTTTTTTGTGAATGCGTGCTCTCGGCCCTGCAAAATCCCGAGGCCGCCCTGGCCGAAATCGCCCGGGTGCTCGTGCCCGGCGGATTTTGCATCCTGTCCGATCTCTATTTGCGCGCCGGCTCCCCCGGTTCGGGCGGCTGCGGTTCGGGCTGTGCCGCCGGAGCCCTGCCCCGCGACCTGACCGAAGCGCGGCTGGTCCGCCATGGGCTGGCCCCGGTCGTTTTCGAGGACCACACCCGGCTGCTCGTCGATCTTTCCTGCCGCCTCGTCCTCGAACTCGGCTCGGCCCGGGAAGTGATGGCCGTTCTGACCGGCCGCGAGCCGGCCTGCGACGGGACCGGCGCCAAACCCCGCC
>JBKICS010000216.1:0-353 GCA_046567015.1 Acidobacteriota bacterium
GCCATCAGGCTTGCCCGGGTGGCCTCCCAGGGCGAGGCCACCACCTTGCTGCTGGGTGAGTCCGGCACGGGCAAGGAACTCTTCGCCCAGGCCATCCATAACGCCGGCACCCGTCGCAAGGGGCCGTTCGTGGTGGTCAACTGCGGCGCGCTGCCGCGCAATTTGGTTCAAAGCGAGCTGTTCGGTTACGTGGCCGGCGCGTTTTCCGGGGCGCTCAAGGAGGGCAGCCCGGGCAAGTTCGAACTGGCCGACGGCGGCACGATCTTTCTGGACGAAATCGGCGAAATGCCGCTCGAGGCGCAAGTCAGCCTGCTGCGGCTGCTCCAGGAAAGCGAGGTCACGCGTCTCGGCGG
>JBKICS010000216.1:363-2726 GCA_046567015.1 Acidobacteriota bacterium
AGGCCAAGCGCATCGACGTGCGCATCATTGCCGCCACCAACAAGGATCTGCCCACGGCCGTTCGCAACAACGCCTTTCGCGGCGATCTGTATTACCGCCTCAATGTGCTGAGCATCCAGATTCCGCCGCTACGCCAGCGCGACGACGACGTGCTGCTCTTAACCCGCGTGTTCATGGACAAATTCAAGCGATCCCTGGGCAAGCCCGACCTGGAGGTCACCCGCGAAGCCTTGGCCGCCCTGGCCGCGCATCACTGGCCGGGCAACGTGCGGGAGCTCGAAAACTGCATCGAGCGGCTGGTCAACGTGGCCTGCGAGGACCGCATCGACATCACCGACCTGCCCCAGGACGTCATGGCCGACATGGTCCGGGGCGGCCAGCCCAGGGCCGGCGAGGCGGCCATGTCGCTCAAGCGCATCCAGAAGGCGCTGATCCTGGAGACTCTGCGCGAGACCGGCGGCAACTTCCGGCGCACATCGACCCTACTCAACATCTCCCGCACCACGCTCTACGCCAAGCTCAAGCAGTACGGCATCGCGGCGGACAGCTTCCGCGCCTCGTAACAGCTGGATCCTGCCCCACGCGGCCGGCGGCCAGGCGGGTCTTGACCACGGCATCGCCGCGTCGCGGCGGTTCGTCATCCCCCTCGCTCCACGACTGACGGAAGGCCGATCCTGCTGCGGCCATGCGTCCAGCCACACCCGGACCAAGCGTCCATGCCGTTTGTGACCAGCCAGCGCCCCCCATTATCTTCCCGCTGTCCGCCGTTGCCTGCAAACCGAACATGTCAGGCTGACATGTCCAGAAACTGGACACCGCACACGCCTCGCCTCCCGAGCAGTGAAGCGGTATCCCACTGCAATTACTGCCAATAAAAATCAAACAAAAACCGGACAGCTTCTGGTCCGTCTTTTGCTTTGTCATGCCAACTCCTGCATGGAGAACGACTGAAAAAAGCAGAAGGCAAGGCGCATTCCGGCAGGTTAGCCCTGGCTGTAGGGCACAATGCCTAAAGCGAAATCACCGGATGCGCCAAGATGGTTTCTGACTGATGCAATCGTGCAGCAGACAGGCTGCCCCGGGCATCGCGACATGATACGTCGTTTTCCGGCACTGATGCTGAACTCGGCAAAAGCAACGAGCCACCTGCAACGTATAACACCTTCGGAGGACGCAATGGCAGTTCAGGAACAGGTCTACGGCTTTTTCATCCCCAGCGTGACGTTCATCGGCATCGGCGCTTCCAAGCTCATCCCGGAAAAGATCAAGGCCCTGGGCGGCAGCAAGCCCCTGCTCGTCACCGACAAGGGCGTCATCGCCGCCGGCATCCTCAAACAGGTATCCGACCTGCTCGACGCCGCCGCCATGCCCTACGTCGTCTACGACGAGACCGTGCCCAACCCCACCGACACCAACGTCCACAACGGGGCGGAGATCTATAAGAAAAACGGCTGCGACAGCCTCATCACCCTGGGCGGCGGCTCCTCCCACGACTGCGGCAAGGGCATTGGCCTGCTCATTTCCAACGGCGGCAAGATCCATGACTACGAGGGCATCGACAAGGCCACCAAGCCGCTGATGCCCTATCTGGCCGTCAACACCACCGCCGGCACGGCCTCGGAGATGACCCGGTTCGCGGTCATCACCGACACCTCCCGCCACGTGAAGATGGCCATCGCCGACTGGCGCATCACCCCGGGCATCGCCATCGACGACCCGGTGCTCATGGTCGGCATGCCCCCGGCGCTGACCGCCGCCACCGGCATGGACGCCCTGACCCACGCCGTGGAAGCCTTCGTCTCCACCATCGCCAACCCCATGACCGACGCCTGCGCCATCGAATCCATCAAACTGGTGTTCAAATACCTGCGCAAGGCCGTGGCCAACGGCCAGGATCTGGAAGCCCGGGAAGGCATGTGCTTCGCCCAGTACCTCGGCGGCATGGCCTTTAACAATGCAAGCCTTGGCTACGTGCATTCCATGGCCCACCAGCTCGGCGGTTTTTACAACCTGCCCCACGGCGAATGCAATGCACTGCTTCTGCCCTTCGTCGAGAAGTTCAACCTCATCGCCAAGGTGGAAAAATTCGCGGCCATGGCCGAGATCATGGGCGAGAACACCGCCGGCCTAGCCCCGCGCGACGCCGCCGAACTGGCGCTCAAGGCCATCCGCCAGCTCTCCGCCGATGTCGGCATCCCGGCCAATCTGGTGGAACTGGGCAAGCGCTACGGCAAGGAAGTCAAGGCGGCCGACATCGGCACCATGACCGCCAACGCCCAGAAGGATATCTGCCGCTTCACCAATCCGCGCTGCGCCACGGACAAGGACGTTTCCGAGATCTACACCGCCGCCCTGTAAGCCAA
>JBKICS010000217.1:0-2681 GCA_046567015.1 Acidobacteriota bacterium
GGTCCTGGGGCGCGATCTCCATGAAAATGACGGCCTGCGGGTATTCCCGGGCCAGCAGCCGGCCCTTGTAGGCCTCGCGCACGGCGGCCAAGAGCACCCGGTCCAGGACCGGGCGGCCGTTGACGTAGAAATACATGCGATCGGCCTTGGCCTGGGCCTTGAGCGGCTTGCCGAGCACGCCCGAGACGCGCACGCCGTCGGCGGCGTAGTCCAGGGGAAAGAGGTCGTCGGTGACGGCCGGGGGCCAGATGCCGGCCAGCCGGGCGGTGAGCGTCTGGCCGGCCGGGAAGCGGTGGACCGTGCGTCCGCCCACGGACAGCTTAAACGACACGTCCAGGCGAGTAAGCGCCGCCCGGCAAAAAAGCTCCACGGCCCGCTTGGTTTCCACGGCCTCGGATTTGAGGAATTTGAGCCGGGCCGGTACGGCGGCGAACAGGTCGCGCACCTCGATGCGCGTGCCCTTGGCCAGGGCCGCCGGACCGCGTTCGACGATGCGGCCGTGTTCCACCGTGACAACGGCCCCTTCCTCGAAGGCCTCGTGGCGCGAGGTGAGCGTGAAGCGCGACACCGAGGCGATGCTCGGCAGGGCTTCGCCGCGAAAGCCGAAGCTGGCGATGGTTTCGAGCTCGGCCATGGAGGCGATCTTGCTGGTGGCGTGGCGGGTGAGCGCGAGCGGCAGTTCCTCGGGGGTCATGCCGCAGCCGTCGTCGCTTACGACAATCGCCGTTCGCCCGCCGCCCTCGATGGCCGCCTCGATGCGCGTGGCTCCGGCGTCGAGGCTGTTTTCCACCAGCTCCTTGAGCACGCTGGCCGGCCGTTCCACCACCTCGCCGGCGGCGATCTGGTTTTGCAGTTCCGGGGGCAGGACGCGGATGGTGCGATGGGTCGCGGCGTTTGGCATGGGCGCTTTATACGCCCTTTCGCCGCGCCCGGCCACCCGGCTGATTCGGCTGGAAAAGCGCGGCGGTTGGGCGTAGGTACGGCCCGGTTGGACCCCGTAAAGGAGCTTGCCATGCCCATCGAGCACAATTACCTGCGCACCCGGGTCCGGGTTGCCAATATCGTCAAGAATTACGAACTGCTGCATACGTACGGCGGCCAGGTCGTGGCCGTGGTCAAGGCCGACGCCTACGGCCACGGCCTGGCCGAGACGGCAACGGCCCTGGCCGCGGCCGGTTGCGAGACCTTTGCCATCGGCTCGGTGGCCGAGGGCGCGGCCCTGCGCGACGCCGGCTGCGCTGCGGAAATCATTTCCCTGCTCGGCCCGGTCCTGCCTGAGGACGACGAGGCGGCCATCGAAAAGAAGCTGGTGCCGTTCGTGCACGATTTCGACCAGCTCACCCGCCTGGCCGGAACCTGCGCGGCCATGGGCCGCACCGTGCGCGTGGCGCTCAAGTTCGACACCGGCATGGCCCGGCTCGGCTTTACCGAACACGACGCCGAGCGGCTGGCCGGGGTGGTTGCCGCCACCCCCTGCCTGGAGGTGGCCATGGTCAGTTCGCACCTGGCCACGGCCGACGACCCGGCGGCCTTTGATTTCGTGGCCGAGCAGGGGGCGCGTTTCGCCCGCATCTGCCAGGTGCTGCGCCGGGGCGGGTTGGCGTTTCAGGCCTCGCTGTGCAACTCCGCCGGCATCCTGGCCCATACTGGCAGCTTCGGCTTCGACGCCCGCCGGGCCGGCATCGCGCTCTACGGGGTCAACCCCTTTGCCGGAACCAGCCGGGAGGAACTCGGCCGGGGGCTTTTGCCGGCCATGGAGACGGTCACGCGCATCGTCTCGGTGCACGACCTGCCGCGCGGTGCGTCCATCAGCTACGGCCGGGCCTATGTGGCCGAACGCGACATGCGGGTGGCCATCGTGGCCGCCGGCTATGCCGACGCCTACAGCCGGGGGCTGTCCAACCGGGGATTTATGTGCCTGGCCGGCCGGCGCGTGCCGATTCTCGGCCGGGTGTGCATGCAGCTGACCGCCGTGGACGTCACCGGCCTTGACGCCGTGCGCCCCGGCGACCCGATTCATCTGCTCGGCGGCGACGGCCCCGCAGCCGTAACCGCCGACGAGCTGGCCCTGTGGTGGGGCACGATCCCCTACGAGGTCTTCTGCCTGCTGGGCTTAAGTCCCCGCGAATATGTGTAGGCCACGTCAATAATCGGACGCCGGCCCGGTGATGCATCCGGCCGGCGTCCGGCTTGCGCCCTTGGTTTGAAACTTGCTAAAAAGGCGCATCATGCGGCACCAACCACCGACCCGTCCGAGCCGGCCATGAAACGCCGCACCTTGTTCCTCAACATGTTCAGCACCATGCTCGACGCCCTGGGGCCCAGCGGCTGGTGGCCGGCGGCCACGCCCTTGGAGATGGCCGTGGGCGCGATCCTGACCCAGAACACCAACTGGCAGGGGGCCAGCCGGGCCATGGCCAACATCCGCGACGCGGGCCTGCTCGACCCCATGGCGCTCTATGCGCTGCCCGAGGCTGAACTGGCCGAGCTGCTGCGCCCGGCCGGCCATTTCCGGGTCAAGGCCGGGCGGCTGCGCAACCTCTTGTCGCTCATCGTCGGCGAGCTGGAGGGCGACATCGCCAATCTGGCCGTCAGCGGCCTGGAACGCGCCCGGGAGCGCCTGCTCGCGGTCAAGGGGGTGGGGCCGGAGACTGCCGACAGCATCCTGCTCTATGGCCTTG
>JBKICS010000218.1:0-9232 GCA_046567015.1 Acidobacteriota bacterium
ATCGGGGAGCGGCTCCCCGGCCCGGCCCAGGGGCTCGTAGACCGTCACCGCCCCGGCCCGGCCCTTGACCCGCACCGTGTCCACGGCCCGGCAGGGAAAGGCCGCGCCGGCCGCAGCCCGGGCCGGCGCACTGAGCAGGATGTCGGTGCCGTAGTATTTGTTGAGCGATTCCAGGCGCGAGGCCAGATTCACCGTGTCGCCGAGGATGGTGTAGTCAAAGCGTTCCCGGGAGCCGACGTTGCCGACCACGGCCGGCCCGGTGGCCAGGCCCAGGCGGGCGCGCAGCTCGGGCAGCCCCTTGGCGGCGAACTCCCGGGACAGGGAGCTGACCGCCTCGCGCATGGCCAGGGCCGCGCCAAGGGCCCGGGCGGCATGGTCCGCCAACGGCAGGGGCGCGCCCCAAAAGGCCATGACCGCGTCGCCGATGAACTTGTCCAGCGTCCCGCCGCTGGACAGGACAATGGCCGTGGCCGGGGTGAAGCAGGCATTTAAGATACCGATGAGTTCCTTGGGCGAGAGCTTCTCGGAAAAGGTCGTAAACCCGGCAAGATCGGAAAAAAGCACGGTGACCTCGGCCTCCTCGCCGCCCAGTTCCAGGCGCTCGGGCTGGGCCACCACGGCGCGCACCACCTCGGGCGAGACGTAGCGGCCAAAGGCCCGGGTGAGAAAGCGCCGCTGCCGGGATTCGATAACCGCCCGATACAGCGACCCGGCCGCGCCAAGGCCCAGCAGCCCCAGGCCGGTCAGGGCCGGGGGCAGCCAGAGGAAGCGCCACAGAAACAGCGTGGCCGACCCGGCGCCCACGGCCAGGGCCGCGCCCACGGCCAGCCCCGCCGCCGCCAGCGGCCGCAGCCCGAAACACAGCACACCCGCCGCCGGCAGGAGCACCCCGGCCAGGGTCAGACTCACGGCACGCGGCACTTCCCGGCCGGCCGAGCCGCGAAGGATGGTGCCCAGGATCGCGGCGTGGATCTCCGGTCCGGCCATGGCCTGGCCGGTTGTCCGGGTAAACGGCGTCGGGAAGCTGTCGGCCTGGCCCAGCGGCGCGCCCGAGGCGGCCATGGACCGGCCAAGGACCACGATGCGGTCCTTGATGCGCGCGGCCGGCAGCGGCCGCTCCGGGTCGATGACCTGGGCATAGGATACGGTGTCGATGGAGCGGGCCGGGCCGGGAAAATCGATGAGCCCGGCCGTGCCCGGCGGGACGGCCTGGCCGGTCAGGAGCCGGGCGGCCGCGGCGGCCAGGGTGGGCAGGCCGTCGTAGTCGGCGGCGAAGCGGCGTACCGTGCCGTCGGGGTCCGGGGTGACCACGGCCAGGCCGACGCCGGCGGCGCTATTTGCCAAAAGGGGCAGGGGATCGACCCGGATGCGCCGGACAAAGGCCGCGTCGTCCACGGTTTCCAGGGCCTGGGCCAGGACGGTGGGCGTTCCCCTGGCCAGGGCCTGGGCCAGGGCGTCGTCCTGGGCCGGGGTGCTGGGCTCGGCAAAGACGATGTCGCAGACGACCAGCCTGGCCCCGGCCTTGGCCAGGGCGTCGAGCAGTCTGGCATGCAGGGCGCGGGGCCAGGGCCAGGGCAGGCCGATCTCCTGGAAGGAGGCCTCGTCCACGGCCACCACCAGCAGGGCCGGCGGGTCTTTCCAGGGAGCGCGGTATGGCTGCATGGCGTCCTGGGCCATGGTTTCCAGGCCCTGGCCCAGGGGCGTGGCTCCGGCCAGCATGACGGCGCACCAAACGGCGATCCCGGCGGCCAGGCCGAGCAGGGCGCTTTGCCGCCGGCTGTGTCGGGAGGCGTCCGGCGTCATGGCGACCTAAAAGTACCAGCCCAGTTTGAAGACGACCTGCCGGTCGGGATAAAAGGCGTCCAGGGCCACGGCCTCGCGCTGGTAGGTGAACCGGGTGTTGGTCAGGTTGTGCCCTTCCACGGCGGCAAAACCGCGCTTGCCCGGGAATTCGTAGGACACCTTTGCGTCGAGCAGGCCGAAAAGGGTCTCCGTGCGCCGCTCGCCGAAGACATTATAGTAGCGGTTGTCGAAGTAGTACTGGTGGACCAGGGTCGCCCCGATGCCGGCCCCCAGGCCCGAGGCATGCAGGAAATTGAGCGCGAGCGTGCCGTCGGCCTCGAAAAAGTCGTCTTCCGGGAAGCGCCTGGCCGTGGACTCCTCGGGAACGAGCCGCTTGGCCACGCCAAAGGCGGAAAGGCCCAGGTACGGGGCCAGGATGCGGTTTATGCCGATGGTCGCCATGTAGCGGGCCACGGTGACGTCGAACACCCGGTTGTAGGCGACGTAGGGGTCGTATTGGGGGTTTTGGACCTGGTCCCAGGTGAGGCGGGCCACGGTGAAGGTGTTCTCGTCCCACTGGGCTTCCCAGCCGGCTCCCAGCTCGCTTATGGTGGAGGCGTCGTCGGCGTTTAAGCGTCCCGGGAAGCCGGCCACTTCCGAGGGCTGGATGACGGACTGGAACAGGGTGTGGGTGTTCAAATAACGCTGGAAGGCCAGACGCAGGGTGTGGGCTTCGCTCACTTGCCAGTTGAGCCCGGCCCGGGGACTGACGAGCTGGCGCTCGATGGGGTCGGCCCAGCCGAAGCGCGAGGAGGCCACGGCGTCGTAGCCCAGGCCCAGTTCGGCGATCAGGCCCGGAGCCAGCTTCCAGTAGTCCATGGCGTAGACGCTGCCGGCCCGGTCGGCCGGGTTGTAGTGCCAGCGGCTGGAGACGTCCTCGGCGAGGCGGCCGTAGTAGGTGAAAAAATCCCGGCTTTTGCGCAGGTAATCCAGTTCACCGCCGAAGTAGTCGCCGCCGACCATGAGGGTATGGTTGCCGAGGATGAGCTGCTGTTGGGCCTGCAGGCTGGCGAAACGGCGGTCGGTGCGGCGGTATTGCAGGTAGGATTCCACGGCCGGCGCGGCGTTGTCGCCGAGATCGAGGGAACTGTAGCTGCGGTCCTTCCAGTCCCAGACATTGTCGGCCAGGGCGGCGTAGGTGATGAGCGTGGCTTGGGGGCCGAAGCGGTGGACGTAGCCGGCTTCGGCGATGCGGTTGGCGAAGCTTTGCTTCTGGTTGGGCGAGTTGGGATAGAACCAGTCGCTTAGGTTGGTATTGTCGCCGGTCTGGGTGTCGTTGCTGGTCAGGGCGGCCAGGACGGCGTCGCGCACGGTGGGTTCCCACTTGAGCTGGGCCGCGCCGTAGAGCGAGCGCGTGCCGCTGTTCTCTTCGCGCATGCCGGCGTCGTCGTTCCAGGCGCCGTAGACGTCGCCGGCCAGTCCCGGCCGGCCGCCGTAGGCCTCGGCCGAAGCGGAATAGGCCCCGTTGCCGTTGCTCCAGACCCCGGCCGTGCCGATGGTCTGGAAGCGCAGGTAGGGGCTTTCGAACATGGGCGTGTAGTCGTTGGACTGGGTGAAGGTGTTCTGGTTGGCCGGGGAGAGCAGCCGAAAAAGGAGCAGCTCCGTGCCCGAGGCCCCGACCCGCTGGCGGGTGGACCGGTAGGCGCTGCTCATGAACAGATGGGCTGAGGGGTTGAGCGGATCGTTTTTTACGGCCGTGACCGCTTTGGAATAGGCCCAGTCGCCCAGGCCGAGCAGGGTGAACGACCGGGCCAGGTCGGAGTTGCGCACGGCCAGGTCGCGGTCAAGCGTCAGGCGCGAGCGGAAGAGGGCCTGATTGTCGTTCTTGCTGATGGAGGCATTGATTTCCCGGATGGCCTCGCCCGGGCGGTTGAGGTCGGCCAGGGCAATGCCCTTGTAGAGGTGGGGCGTCGGGTCGCGGGGGTCGAGGGAGGCGGCGTAGTCGTAGGTGGCAAGCGCCTTCTCGAAGTCGCGGTTTTGATAGAGCGCCTTGCCGAGCGCCGACTGCAGCAGGGACAGGCGCGGCGAAAGCAGGGTGGCAAAAAGCATTTCCTCCAGGCCCCGGGCTTTCTTGCCCCGGGAAAAGGCCACGTAGCCCAGGCCCAGATGGGCGTCGCCCAGGCCCGGATCGAGGGCGCCCGCCCGGTTGAAAAAGGCCTCGGCCGCCGCGAAATCGCGAAAGCCCAGGCGCACGAAACCGGCCCCGGCCTGGACGAGGGCCTCGTCCGGGGCGGCGGCCAAGGCCTTTTGGATGGTGGTCCAGGCCGCTTCCAACTCGTCGGAGCCGAGTTCGATGCGGGCCAGGTAGACGGCGGCGGCGACGAAGCCCGGGTCGAGGGCTAGGGCTTGCCGGTAGCAGGCCTTGGCCCGGGGCAGGTCGAAGGCCGAGGCGGCGACCAGCCCGGCCGTGACCTGGGCCAGGGCCGAATCCGGGGCGCGGGACAGGATTTCGCCGGAAAGCCGTTGCGCGTCGGCCTGCCGGTTCTCGAAGAGGGCCATCTGGGCGGACAGGCAGGAGGCAGGCACGGACTTCGGGTCGCGGGCCGTGGCGGCGGCCAGCCAGCGTCCGGCCGCCTCGGGCTCGCCGGCCATGAGCGCCACATAGGCTCCGGCGGCAAGGACGCCGGCGTTGTGGCTTCCGGTCGCCAGAAGGCCGGCCATGGCCGTGTAGGACCGCCCGATTTCGCCCTTGCCGGCCTCGGCCAGGGCCTGGCGGGCGACGGCCGCGTCCGGCCCGGCGGCAGGCGCGCCCAGGAGCGAGGCGTCGGCCACGGCCGGATAATAGAGCGTCCATTGGACGGCGTGGGCCGGGTTGACCAGCACCTGCTTGGTCGGGGCCTGGCCGGGTCGGGCCGAACCGAGCTCGCCGGCGGCCAGGGACAACTCGCCCTGGGCATTGAAAAGGGTCAGCGCCCCGCGCAGCAGCGCCACCGTGGACAAGCCGTCCGGGGCCACCCGCACCACGAATTCCGTGCCGCGAATGGCGGCGGTCATGGCCGGGGTGGAGAGTTCGAAGCGGAAGCGCTCGGCCTCGTTTTTAAGCCACACCTCGCCCTTGGGCACGTCATACAGGCTGGCCGGGGCGGGCTTGGCGGCGGCCGGAACCAGCCCGCCGCCCGAAAGCCTGGCCGAGGGCGCGGCGGCCTTGAGGACCAGCACGGTATTTTCGTTGAGCTTGATTTGCGATTCGTCGGCGCACAGCACGGCGGCCTTGGACGCCGGGCCGGTGGACAGGGCGTCTCCGGCAAAAAGCGTGCTGCCGGCTTCGGCGGCCCGCCAGTCGCCGGCCCCGGCCGGACGCAGGCTGACCGAGCCCTGGACGTACACCAGCCGGCCAACCGGATCGGCGGCGGCCAGGGCCGATGCGGCGGCCAGCAGCACAAGGGCCAGGGCAAGCCAGGACAGGCGCGCGAGGCGAGTGGTGCGCATGGCGGTCCTCCAACGGGCGGGCTGGGCTTTTGCGCTCGGATGTAGCGCGGATCGGAGAGGAAAGCCATGGGTCCGTCCGACCGAATCGCCCTGGCCCGGGCGATGGGATTGCGGTCCTTGAAGTGTCGGCGTATGGGCTAAACCGCCAAGCGTTGGTGGGATCAGGGGCAGGCAATGGCCATATCCGCTACGAAACGATTGCTCTCCGTGGACTGCATGCGGGGGCTGGTGATCGCCTGGATGATCCTGGCCAACAACCCCGGGGACTACCGGCACATCTACCAGGAGCTGACCCATGCGCCCTGGAACGGCTGGACCGCGACGGATTTCGTGTTTCCGTTATTTCTGTTCCTGGTCGGGGTGTCCGTGGCCCTGGCCGTGGACAGGACCCGGGTGCGGGCCGGGGCGGCCGGCCGTTTCTGGCGCAAGGCCTTTACCCGGGCCGCCCTGCTGATCGCCATCGGACTTTTCGAAAACGCCTACCCCGCCTTCAATCTGGCCAGCCTGCGCATCCCCGGGGTGCTGCAGCGCATCGCCGTGGTTTATCTGGCCGTGGCCTGGCTGCACATTCGTTTGGGGAACAAAGGCATCGTCGCCGTCATCGTGTCGGTGCTGCTCGGCTACTGGGCTCTCATGGCCCTGGTCCCCATCCCGGGCGTCGGCTACCCGAGCCTGGCCCCGGACACCAACCTGGAAGCCTGGCTCGACCAGGTCATGCTGCACAACCACATCTGGCAATACGACACGTCCTGGGATCCAGAAGGCATTCTGTCCACGTTCCCGGCCACGACCCTGGGCCTTATCGGGGTGCTCGCCGGGCGGTGGCTGCGCTCGGGCGGAAAGCGGCTGGCCGAAGCCTTCGCCCTGGGATTGGACATGCTCCTGGTCGGGCTTGTGTGGCACGAGTGGTTTCCCATCAACAAATCCATCTGCACGAGTTCCTTCGTGCTCTTTGTCGGCGGCTTCGGGGTCATGCTGCTGGCTACCTGCCACTGGCTTCTGGACGTGCGCGGCCGCACGGCCTGGGCCAAGCCGTTCGTCATCATGGGCGTCAATCCACTCGTTCTCTATATCGCCTCCGAGTTCGTCGCCGCCACCCTGGGCTCGATCAAGTTTTCCGACGGTTCGCCCAAGGGAACGAATTTGCAAGCGTATCTGTTCAGGAGCCTGTTTGCCGGCTGGCCGGACTGGCATCTGGCCTCCCTGGCCTGGGCCGTGCTTTTTCTCGGGGTGATGTTCCTGGGGGCCTGGGCGCTGTACGCGCGCCGCATCGTCATCAAACTCTAGATCGCGGCCGTTGCGCTAAGCGGCAGGCCGGGAGGGGCCGGAGACGGGGATGCGGGAAGAAAAGCGGCAGCGGCTCCCCGGCCCCCCGGCCGGGGAAAGGTTTTCAAGGGGGCGTTGGCGGGGGGGCAGTGTGGGCCGGTATAAGGCCGGTCGCAGATCCGCAGGGTGCTCGCCGGCAGCGAAGCCCCAGCCCAGGGCGGTGCAATCTGGTCCGAAAGAGCCCACAAGAACCCGACCTAGCCATGAAATTTCCCGCTTTCGGGCCGCGGGACAGGAGACAAACGCCAGGCAAATCCTTAGTTTCTCACACTCAGGGACTGGAACGCGTTGCGGACAGCGCAAATCCGCGAAAAGGCCGGGAGGTTCCTGTGTGACGCCGCCTGCGAAACCCGACGGCGCCGCTGTCCGAGTTTTTTTGAAATCACGCTTCTCCGCCGCCTGGAGCCGGACGCGCGGCATACGTTCCTTTGGAGGACCATCATGGACGCATCCATCGTATCCCTGCCCCTCGACGAAAAAATCGCCCTGTCCCAGCGGGTCATCGCCGGGGCTATCGACCGTTTCGGCGACGCCTTCTGGCTGGCCTGGACCGGCGCCAAGGACAGTACCCTCGTCCTGTGGCTGACCCGGGAGTTGTGCCGCGAGACCGGCCGCCCCATGCCCCGGGTGCTGACCATCGACGAAGGCGACCCGTTTCCCGAGATTCTGGCTTTCCAGGAGCGTCTGACCGCTGCCTGGGGTCTGGACCTCCACGTGGTCGCCAATCGCGAGATCCTGGACCGCAAACCCTACATCGGGGACTACATCGATCTGGCCGGCCTGTCCGAGGCCGCCCGGGCCGAGGCGGCCCGCACCGGTTTCACCGGCCCGGGATTCCCTTTCGACCCCGAGTCGCCGCTCGGCAACCAGTTGATGAAAGTCGTGCCCATGAACACGTTTCTGCGGGAACACGGCGTGGCCGCCCTGGCCACGGCCATCCGCTGGGATGAGCATCCGGCCCGGGCCGAGGAACTCTACGAGAGCCCGCGCGAAGAGCCGCGGCATCTGCGCGTCCACCCCATCCTGCACATGCTCGAGGCCGACGTCTGGGCCATCACCCGGGGACGCGACCTGCCCTTTTGCGAACTCTACCGGCTTGGCTACCGCAGCCTGGGAACCCGCAGCGGCACCCTGCGCCACAGCGACCTGCCGGCCTGGGAACAGGACCTCACCGACCGCTCCGGCGAACGGGCCGGCCGCGACCAGGACAAGGAAGACGCCATGGAGCAGTTGCGCGCCCTGGGGTACATGTAGGGCGTCTAGGAACCCTTGGTGGCCAGCAGGCAGTATTGCCCGCCCAGGGGGAGCCAGGCGAGCAGGATTTCCAGCGGGGCCAGGGGAGCCAGGGCCGGCGGCACGAAGCTGACGTAGCGCCGGGTCGTGTGGCCAAGCCCCGCGCCCTGGGCCAGGGCCAGGGCCTCGGCCGGGGGCAGGAGGCTGACCCCGGCGTCGAAGGGGCAGCGGGCCACGATGCGCCGGGTCAGGGGATTGGCCGGGTTGTGCTCGAAGACGAGCAGCCGGCCGCCCGGGGCCAGGGCTGCGGCCATGGCCGCCATGACCGCGCCTCGGGCCGGCGGCGGCACGTGGTGCAGCACGCCGGCCACGAACACCAGATCGAAAGAACCGGTCGGCAGGGCGTCGCGGCCCAGATGGTAGAGGGCGGCGGACGGCGCGGCGGCCGCCGCCTGCTCCAGGGATTTTTCCGAAATGTCCCCCCCGGCCACGGACGCGCCCGGGAAGGCCGCGGCCAGGTGGGGCAGGTTGCCGCCGGTGCCGCAACCGTATTCCAGGATGCGCCGGGGCGGAACGTGGCGCAGCAACCTTCTCGCCGCAGCCGCCTTGCGCCGCCGGAAAAACTCCAGATCGCCCCCGGCCGCGCCCAGGCTCTGGCGCAACAGCGCCTCGTAATCGGCGGCGTACTCGTCGAAATCCTGGCTCACTTCCGCTTCCTCCCTTCCCCGTATGCGACTGCCGCGCGATGACCTGTCTGCAAGGAATCGCCCCCCGCGTAAAAAACTTCTTCCAGCCGGCCCAAGAGCCGCCCCGCGCCAAGAGCCCCTTAAAACACTTCTTCCATTCGGGGGGTCCGGGGGCCTCAGGCCCCCGGCCGCCGGAGGCTTCTTCCCTCTCCATCCCCGACCGCCGCAGGCGCAGTGTAGCGGCGGGGCCGTCCCCCGGGCAAGGGCTTTCGCGCCCATTGCCGTCTTGCCAGACGCCCCAGGCTTTGACACAACCGAGGCATGTCGACTTTCCCTGGGCAGGCCATCTGTCCCGCCATCCCGTTTTCCCGGCGCGTCGTCGCCCTGGCCATGCCAATGGCCCTGGCCTTGGCGGCCCTGGCCCTGGCGGGCGGCAACTGGCGCGATCCGTTGCTCTATGCCGCGCCATTGGCCGTCTTCGCCGCCTTGTTGCGCCGCTACCACAACCCGACCGCCGCTCCCGACGCGGGCCTTGACGCCGTGTTCGTCCGGGGCTGCCTGCTCTATGCCCTCATCGCCCTGGCTTTGGCCTGTTTCGACCAACTGTGCCAGGTGCGCCTGGCCGAACTGCTGTCCCCGTTGGCCACCAACCCCATCGAGGGGCGCGAGGCCCTCAAGGGCTGGCTGCTCGCCCACGGACAAAACATCTACCCCGG
>JBKICS010000219.1:0-4452 GCA_046567015.1 Acidobacteriota bacterium
TCGGCCGTCCGGCTCCGGGCGCGGCCGGGGGACAGGCCCAGGCGTCCGGGAGCGCCGGCGCGGGAGGCTCCCGGGCGACGCCGGCCGGCTCGCCCCGGCCAGCCGCTGTCCCGTCCCGGCCCAAATCGTCTCTGCCCAGGCGCGGCAAGACGGCCGACGCCCTAAAGCCGCCGCTCGACATCCTGCACGAGGACGACGAGATGCTGGTCGTGGTCAAACCGGCCGGCCTGCCCGTGCACCCCGGTTCCGGCCATGCCTTCGCCCTGACCACGCTTTTAGCCGAACGCTATCCCGACGCCCCCTTCCGCCCCACCCCGGCCCATCGCCTGGACCGTGACACCACCGGCATCCTGCTCGTGGCCAAGAGCTACCGGGCCCTGCGCCACATCCACGACGCCATGCTCTCGGGCGAGGCCCGCAAGGACTATCTCGCCTGGGTCTGGGGACGGTGGCTGCTTGGCGAGGAACACGAGTGGGTGGAGCTGCGCGACGTGCTGGCCAAGGAAGGGGGGCCGGGGCAGGAACGAGTGGTGGCCGGCGAGACCGGCAAGGTGGCCGTGGCCAAGGCGCGGCTGCTGGCGGTCATGCCCACGGCCTCGCTGCTGGAGGTGCGCCTGGAAACCGGCCGGACGCATCAGATCCGCGCCCAGCTGGCCTCCCGGGGCTATGCCATCGTCGGCGACGCCAAGTACGGCGGCGGCGCGCCGCCCCTGCGCCTGCACGCCTGGCGGGTGGTGCTGCCCGGGGCCGCCTACTGCGTGCCGCCGGCCTGGGAAGCGCCCTGGACGGTTGCCCGGCCCCGGCGCGCTTCCCTGGCCGCCTGCACCGACGCGCTCAGCTTCCCTGATCCAGAAGCGAAGCCAGACGTCCCAGAATGATCGCCCCGGCCTGGGCCACGTTGATGGAATCGAGCGGCCGGGCTTGGGGGATGCGCAGCATCGCCTGGCAGCGCTTGGCCACCCCGGCCCGGATGCCCTCGTCCTCGCTGCCGAGCACCAGGATGATCGGAAAGGCCGGTGCGGCGGTATAGATGTTTTGAGCATTCGCCTCGCCGGCCGCGCCGACGATGGTGAACCCGGCCTCGGCCGCCTCGTCCAGGGCCCGGGACAGGTTGGAGACCTTGGCCACCGGCAGACGCGCCAGCGTGCCGGCCGAGGCCTTGGCCGCGCCCGGCCCCAGCCGCGCCCCTTCGTGCTTGGGCACGATCAGCCCGCCGCCGCCGAGCGCGAAGAGCGTGCGGGCCAGGGTGCCGACATTGCCCGGATCCTGCACCCGGTCCAGCGCCAGGGACACCGGCAGCGGCGCAGCCTTCGTGGCCGCCAGCACGTCGTCCAGGCTGGCCAGATCGCCGGCCGCCAGACGGGCCAGGAAGCCCTGATGGTTGCCGGGGTAAATCCTGTCCATGTCGCCGGTCGGCATGAAGCGGTAGCGCACGCCGGCGGCGGTGCAGGCGGCGACGATGGCGTCCACGTCCGCGCCGCGCAGGCCCTGGCGCAAAATCACGTCGTCCACGCTCTGCGGGCTCTGCTCAATCAGTTCCCGCACGGGCTTGCGACCCGGCAGGATGTCCTCGGGCAGGGGCACGGCCTCGGCGCGGCTGTGCGCCACACGCGGCGCATCCTCGCCCCCGGGCCGCTCGCCGTGGCGGCGGTCGGCGTCGTAACGCGGCTGGCGATCCTTCTCGGGCTTGCCCCCATACCCGTCGCGGCGGTCGGACTGGCGCTCGGGGCGTTGGTCGCCATCGCGGCGGGGGCGCTGCTCGCTGTCGGAACGGGGCCGTTTCTGGTCGCTGTCACGGTCGCGCGAATCACCGCGCGGGCCGGTTGCGCGGGCGGGCCGCTGCTCGCCGTCGCGACGCGGCCGTTTCTGGTCGCTGTCGCGGTCACGCGCATCGCCGCGCGGGCCGGCCGGGCGGGCGGGACGGTGGTCGTTGTCGTAGCGCGGACGCTTCTGGTCGTCCGTGCGCTCGCGTTTTTCCCCACTCGCTCCGGCGGGACGAGCGGGTTTCTGATCGCCGTCGCGGCGGGGGCGGCGCTCGTCGCCGCGCGCCCCGGCCGAGGGGCCGGCAGGACGACTGGACGGCCGGCCGGAGCCGGAGGCAGGGCGTTTGTCGGAGCCCGAACCGGACGCGTGGCGTTTGTCGGAACCGGAGCCTGCGCGACGGTCGTCGCGCGTTTCAGATGGGCCGTCAGATCGGCGCTTCGGAGAAGGCCGTTTGGTGCTGTCATGTTTGGTCATGGCGCAAAATGCCGCAAACGCGCCGTGACCACAAGCTTTTTCCCTTGCGTTTTCGTCAAGATTCGACTAGGTGGTACGGAATTATTAATAGATTGAATCTATTAAGTCACTTCCGACAGACTCCAGGGACGGCGCAAGCCGCCCCCCGGTCTTTTTTCCTTTCGGAGTAAGGTGCATGGGCCGATATCTCCTCTTCGTCCTTCTTCCCGCCTTCCTGCTGCTCTCCGGTTGTTCCGGCAAGCAATACGACAAATCCAACGCCGACATGAAAGCCAACCTGGAGCCGGAACTTTGGGACAACTCCCGGATTCTCCAAAATCTCCAGCGCGGCCGGCCGCTGACCGAGCAGGAAAAGAAGGCGCTGGCCTCGCGCGGCGCCATCCAGTTCGACCTCGACGTCAAGGAAAACGAGGAAGTGCAGGTCTTCCTCCAGTACTTTTCCATTGACAAGCGCGGCTCCATGGACACCTGGCTGCGCCGGGCCGAGCCCCACCTGCCCTATGTGCGGGCGGTGTTGGCCAGCTACAACCTGCCGCCGGACCTCATCGCCCTGCCGTTTATCGAATCGGGCTACAACACCATGGCCTATTCTCCCGTGGGCGCGGGCGGCATGTGGCAGTTCATGCCCTACACCGGCCGCCGCTTCGGCCTGACCGTCGACTGGTGGGTGGACGAACGCCGCGATCCCTACAAATCCACCGTGGCCGCCGCCAAGTACCTGACCAAGCTCTACCAGATGTTCGGCGACTGGAACCTGGCCCTGGCCGCCTACAATGCCGGCGAAGGCAAGATCTCCCGGGTCATGGCCTCCAGCGGCTCCTGCGACTTCTTCGACATCGCCAAGGATCCCAAGCTGCTCAAGGAAGAAACCCGCCACTACGTGCCCAAGTTCCTGGCGGTGCTCAAGATCTTCCAGAACCTCGACGCCCTGGGCTTTAAAAAGGTCAACTGGCAGGCCGGCCCCAATCTCAAGGAAGTGCCGGCTCCGGGCGGCACCGATCTGGCCGCCCTGGCCCAGGCCTGCTCCATGCCCTGGGAACAGTTTCGCGAATACAACCCGGGCTTTCGCCGACAGATCAGCCCGCCGGATATGACCGTCAACGTCTACGTGCCCGTGGCCAAGGAGCAGGTCGCCCTGGCTTTCCTCAATAATCCCGGGAACTCCCAGCCGACTGGGGCGCAGATCTACACCGCCCAGGCCGGCGACACCTGGTGGAACATCGCCCGCAAGTCCGGCATGCCCGTGGCCGAACTGCGCCAGTTAAACGCCTCCCTGCCCGAAACCCTGCCGCCCGGACAGACCGTGCGCATCGCCCTTTCCGCCTCGGGCGCGGACAACTCGGCCCTGGCCGAAGGCCCCGACGCCTGCGTCCCCAAACCGTTGGTCGCCCAGGGCAAGCCCCAGCGCCACCACGTGAGCAAGGGCGACAGCATCCAAAGCGTGGCCCGCAAATACGGCGTCTCCGCCCAGGATCTGCTGGCCGCCAACAAGATGAAGCACGCCGGCCGCCTGACGCTCGGCTCCTGGCTCAACATTCCCGGCTCCCAGCCCGCCGCGCCAGCCCAGGCCGTTGCCGGCCTCAAGCCCGGCCAAGCCCCCGTACAGGTCGAGTCCGCCGCGACCCACACCGTGGCCAAGGGCGAGAGCGTGGGCGGGATCGCCGCCAAGTACGGCGTGTCGGACCAGGAACTTATGGCCGCCAACAGCCTGCGCTCGGCCAGGGATCTGCGCGCCGGCCAAAAGCTGACCATCCCGGGCAAGCCCGGCCGGAATGCGCCCGAAAAAGCCGCTCCCGAACCGGTCCGCATCGCCTCGGCCGGCAGCTATGTCGTCAAATCCGGCGACACCCTGCACTCCATCGCCCGCAACCACGGCGTCGACCCCAAACAACTCGCCGCCGCCAATCGCGGCAGTGACACGCTACGCCCCGGCGACCGGCTGACCATCCCCGGCTCGGCCAAGACGCCGGTCCAGGTCGCCGCCGCGCCATCCAGCCGCGAACCGGCCAAGAGCGACGCCAAGCCCAAACCCGCCCCCCCGGCGGCCAAGATCTTTGCCCAGGCCCCGGCCCAGCCGGCTCCCGCCCCGGCCGCCAAGACCCAGCCCGCGCCCCAGGCCTCCCCGGCCAAGGCCCCGGGCAAATCCGCCAGCAAGTCCGTCAATTACAAGGTCGGCCCGGGCGACACGCTGTGGGGCATCGCCAAGAAATTCAA
>JBKICS010000220.1:0-7132 GCA_046567015.1 Acidobacteriota bacterium
TCGTTTCCAGGTCTTCCTGGTTGTAGGCCACGCCGCCGCCGGTGCCGCCCAAAGTGAAGGCCGGGCGCACGATGATGGGGAAGGGAATCTTCTTGCCCCACTCCCGCACGTCGTCCATGGTGTGGCAGATGCCGCTTTGCGGAATCTTAAGCCCGATGTTCTCCATGGCGTTGCGGAACAGATCCCGGGATTCGGCCTTCTTGATGACGTCCAGCGACGCGCCGATAAGCTCCACGCCGTGCTCGGCTAAAACCCCGGACTCGGCCAGGGCCACGGCCGTATTGAGGCCCGTCTGGCCGCCGAGCGTCGGCAGCAGGGCGTCGGGTTTTTCCCGGGCGATGATACGGGCCACGGTGCCGGGTTCGATGGGCTCGATGTAGGTGCGGTCGGCCAATTCCGGATCCGTCATGATGGTGGCGGGGTTGGAATTGACGAGGACCACTTCATAGCCCTCTTCCTTGAGGGCTTTGGCGGCCTGGGACCCGGAATAGTCGAACTCGCAGGCCTGTCCGATGACAATGGGCCCCGAGCCGATGATCATGATTTTTTTAATGTCCGTCCGTTTGGGCATGGGCGTGGTGTGTTTTTTTAGAGGGTGAAACGACGAAAGCGGAACCGCACAGGGATATGCCACTTCGCCTCGTTGGGCAAGGGGTTTGCTTGGGGGGCCGATCGGACGATTTTGTCAAAGCCGCCGGGCGGCTGGCCATGGAGGTTCCCGGCCTTTCTTGACTTCCCGTCCGCCTTGTTTCAAAAAGCCTGTTTCTCCGGCGTCGCTCGGATGCCGGAAAAAGCGCAAGGACACTCCATGAGCAGCGATTATAAAAAGACCCTCAAGCTTCCCCAGACCTCCTTTCCGATGAAGGCCAATCTCAAGGAAAAGGAACCGGAAACCCTCAAATTCTGGGCCGAAAGCGACATCTATCGGCGCATGGTCGCCGACCGGGAAAAAGCCCCCCGCTACATCCTCCACGACGGCCCGCCCTATGCCAACGGCCACCTGCACATGGGCCATGCGCTCAATAAAATTTTAAAGGACATCATCGTCAAGTCGCGCCACCTGGCCGGCTTCCAAGCCCCCTACGTGCCCGGCTGGGACTGCCACGGCCTGCCCATCGAACACAAGGTGTCCCAGGAACTCAAGGCCAAGGGCAAGGAGAACCTGCCCGCCGTCACCGTGCGCCGGTTGTGCCGGGATTACGCCAAGAAGTTCGTCGATATCCAGCGCAAGGAGTTTAGGCGCCTGGGCGTGTTCGGCGACTGGGACGACCCCTATTTGACCATGCGCCCCTCCTACGAGGCGGCGACGGCGCTGGCCCTGTGCGATTTCGTGGAGCGCGGCTCGGTCTACCGGGGCAAGAAGCCCATCCACTGGTGCCTGTCCTGCCAGACCGCCCTGGCCGAGGCCGAGGTGGAATACACCGACGAGACCTCGCCCTCGGTCTTTGTCCGCTTTCCCCTGACCGACCCCAGGATCAAGGATGTTTTTCCCATGGCCGACCCGGCCATGGCCT
The DNA here is from genome assembly GCA_046567015.1 of Acidobacteriota bacterium. Classification (GTDB taxonomy): domain Bacteria; phylum Desulfobacterota; class Desulfovibrionia; order Desulfovibrionales; family Desulfovibrionaceae; genus Solidesulfovibrio. The sequence continues at coordinate 1,515 of JBKICS010000220.1, forward strand.
ATGCCGTCATCTGGACCACCACGCCCTGGACGTTGCCGGACAACATGGCCGTGGCCGTGCACCCGGACTTCGACTATGTGCTGGTGGCCGCCGGCGAGGGCCAGTACGTCCTGGCCCGGGAGCTGCTCGAGAACGTGCGCGAGCTCTTCGGCTGGACCGAGACGACCATCCTGGCCGAGGCCCCGGGCGCGGCCCTGGAAGGCCTGGCCGCCCGCCATCCCTTCTACGACCGGCCCTCGCCCATCGTCACCGCCGATTATGTCACCCTCGACGCCGGCACCGGGCTCGTCCACACCGCGCCGGGGCACGGCCGCGAGGACTACGAAACGGGCCTGCGCTATGGCCTGGACATCCTCTCGCCCCTGGACGACGCCGGCCGGTTCCTGGACGTGGTCCCCTATTTCGCCGGCCTGACGGTTTTCGAGGCCAACCCCAAGGTCATCGAAAAGCTCAAGGAGACCGGGCATCTGCTCGCTTCCAAGAAGCTCAAGCACTCCTATCCCCACTGCTGGCGCTGCAAGGAGCCGGTGATTTTCAGGGCCACCACCCAGTGGTTCATTTCCATGGATGCCGGCGAGCTGCGCCAAAAGGCCCTGGCCGCCATCGAGCATGATGTGGAATGGATCCCGGCCTGGGGCAAGGAACGCATCCACAACATGATCGCCTTTCGCCCGGACTGGTGCATCTCGCGCCAGCGCACCTGGGGCGTGCCGATCCTGGCCCTTCTCTGCGAGTCCTGCGACGCCGCCTACAACGACGCCGGCTGGATGCGCTCGGTGGCGGAAAAATTCGCCGGCCATGAGCGCGGCTGCGACTACTGGTTCGAGGCCGAGCTTGGCGACATCGTGCCGGCGGGACTCACCTGTCCTCAATGCGGCGGCAGCCACTTCCGCAAGGAAACCGACATCCTGGACGTGTGGTTCGACTCGGGCACGAGCTTTGCGGCGGTGCTGGAAAAGCGCCCGGAGCTCGGCTTCCCGGCCGACATGTATCTGGAAGGCTCGGACCAGCACCGGGGCTGGTTTCACAGCTCGCTTTTAGCCTCCATGGGCACGCGCGGCGTCGCCCCCTACCGCCAGGTGCTCACCCACGGCTACGTGGTGGACGGCGACGGCCGCAAAATGTCCAAGTCGCTCGGCAACGGCCTGGAGCCGCAAGAGATCATCGACAAGTATGGCGCGGAGATTCTGCGCCTGTGGACGTCGGCCGTGGATTACCGCGACGACATCCGCATCTCCGACGAGATCCTGGCCCGGCTGGTGGAGGCCTACCGCCGCATCCGCAACACCTGCCGGTTCATCCTCGGCAACCTGGCCGATTTCGACCCGGCGGCAAACGACGTCACGCCCGAGGCCATGCTGCCGCTGGACCGCTACGCCCTGGACACGGTTGCCCGGGAGCACGGCCGCATGCTCGAGGCCTACGCTAGCTATGAGTTCCACAAGGTCTTTCACACCCTGCATAACCTGTGCGTCACGGACTTGTCGGCCTTTTATCTCGACATCTTAAAGGACCGGCTCTACGTTTCCGCCACCGACTCCCTGGAGCGGCGCTCGGCCCAGTCCGCCCTGTGGCGCATCCTGCGGCTACTGCTCCAGGGCATGGCCCCCATCCTGAGCTTTACCGCCGAAGAGGTGTTTCGCCACACGCCGGAGAGCCAGCGCGGCGACGGGGCCTCGGTGTTTTGCCTGCCGCCGGTCCTTGAAGCGGCCAACTGGCGGCTTGCCCCGCAATCCCGGGAGCCCCTGGATCTGGTCCTTGCCCTGCGCGGCGAGGTGACCCGGGCCATCGAGCCCCGACGCAAGGCCGGCGAAGTGGGCCATTCCCTGGAGACGGCCGTGGTCCTGTACCTGCCCGAAATGGTGCTGGACGCGGTGACGGGCCTTCACATGGACCTGCGCGAAGTGTTCATCGTGTCCCAGGTGGCCCTGGCCCCGACAGCGACCGCCCCGGACGACGCTTTGGCCTGCGAGAACGTGGCCGGAGCCTTTGTCGGGGTGTCCCGGGCCAAGGGCGAAAAATGCGCCCGCTGCTGGGTGTATTACGAGGAAATGGCCGGTCCGCAAGCGCCGGACCTGTGCCCGCGCTGCGCGGCGGTCCTGGCCGCCGAAGGTGTATAGTCCATGCGGCTCAGTTACAAGATAGCGGCCCCCGTGGCCGTCGCCATCGTGCTTCTCGATCAGGTCACCAAGCTGTGGATCCAGAACCACATGGTGCTTTTCACCACCCGTCCGGTGATCCCGGGCTTTTTCAACATCGTCCACGTGCTCAACCGGGGCGCGGCCTTCGGGTTTCTCAACCGGTCGGACATCCAGTGGCAGACCTACTTCTTTTTCGCGGCAACGGCCTTGGCCGTGATGATCATCTTCCACCTGCTGCGCATGGCCCAGGACGACGACAAATTGCTCATCACCGGCCTGGCCTGCATTCTCGGCGGCGCGGTCGGCAATCTCATCGACCGCATCAAGACCGGCGAAGTGATCGATTTCCTGGACTTCTATTGGAAAGGCTACCACTGGCCGGCGTTTAACGTGGCCGATATCGCCATATTTCTGGGCTCCCTTGGACTGCTGGTGGCGTTCTACCGCTTCCGCCGCCCCAAGAAGTCCGGCTCCTAACCTTTCGAGGACACACATGATTTTGCCTGAATTACCACCCATGACGCCGGGTCAGCTGGCCCTGCTGTTCGCGCTGCTGGCCCTGCCCATCCTTCCCAATTTCATTGCGATATGGCACAGCTTCTACCGGGTGTTCCCAACGCACCAGGAGAAGATGTTCTGGTTCCTCCTGGCCATTTTCGTGCCCCTGCTGGGAGGGCTCGTCTATCTCATCTGGGGACGCAAGCGAGGTCGCAAGCCGTCATGAAGACCCGTCACGCCAAAAGTTCGGTACTGGCCGCCGCTTTGACCGCCGTTTTGCTGGGCGGTTGCGCGCCGGCCCCCAAGGCCCCGTCGCCACTCAATACGCCGGCCGACATGTGGGCCGAACTGGAAAACACCAAGGGCGAACTGCGTCGCCTCAACGCCAAAGTCGAGGAACTGGGCCAGCAGGTTGAGCGCAACCGGCAGGATCCGGAGCTGCCCGGCCGCGTGGCCCGCCTGGAAGGGCAAGTCAGCCGCATGGCCTCGCAACTCGCCATCGATATCGATGCCGGCGGCGCCCAACGGCCAGCCGCGCCGGCCGCGCCCGAAGCCCAGCCCGGCTCCGGTGCGGCAGCCGCCGCGCCCCAGGCCGGCTATGGAGCCCCCCAGGCGGGGTACGGCCAGCCCCAGGCCGGCTACGGAACCGCTCCCCAGGGCAGCTACGGCGCGCAACAAGGCCAGGCCTACGGCAGCGACAACGACGAACCGACCATTCCGCCGTACAATTCCTCGGGCTACGGCGGGCAGCCCCAGGCTCCGGTCCAGCAGCCTCCGACCCCGCCCCCGCCAAGCGCCAACACCGCGCCGCCGGCGGTCGCCGAGTCGCAAAATCCGGCCGATGCGGTCTATGCCAAGGGCCTGACCAGTTTCAACGCCCGGCAATACCAGCAAGCCCTGGGGATTTTCCAGGAGTTCGCCCGCAACTTCAAGAACAGCCCGCTGATGCCCAACGCCATGTTCTGGACCGGCGAATGCTACTTCCAGCTCGGCGATTTCGCCAACGCCGCTCTGTCCTACCAGGAAGTCATCGAGAAATACCCCAAGAGCGCCAAGCACGCCGACGCCCTGTTCAAGCGCGGCATGGCCTTTTCCAAGCTCGGCAATGCCGGCGCGGCCAAGTTGTCGTTTAAGGAAGTCATCGACAAATACCCGGATTCCGCCTTCGCCGCCCGGGCCAAAACCATGATGCCCAAATAGGGCCGGCAAGGAGCGTCCGATTTCATGGAAACGCCACAAGACAACAAGTACCGCAAGGTCGTCTACCTGACCTTCCCGCCGGAAGCTTCGGGCAAGCCGCTGGTCTGCGATCTGGCCCGGGCGCACGGCCTGTGTTTCAGCATTCTGCGGGCTCAGATCACCCCGCGCCACGAGGGCCAGATGACCATCGAGATCACCGGGGAAAAGGCTGCCTACGAGCGCGGCGTGGCCTATCTCAAGGAACACGGCATCGGCGTGGTCCCGGTGGCCCAGCGCATCTCCCGCGACGAGGCCAGCTGCATCCACTGCGGCATGTGCACCGCGCTGTGCCCGACCAAGGCCCTGTCGCTGAATATCGAATCCCGACTGGTGGAGTTCGACAGCGAAACCTGCTCGGCCTGCGGCTTGTGCACCAAGGTCTGTCCGGTGAAGGCCATGGAGATGTTGCTCGAAAACGGCGTCATCTAGCGAGGGCTTGGCCGTGGAAGAAAAACGCGCCTACATGCGCATCCCCACGCGTTTGCGCGGCCATTTGCGGCTGCTGCCGAGTGTGGACGACATGCCGCTGTACCGTGAAACGCCGCCCATGGGATCGACGGTCGCCAGCATCGATCCGCACGAACACGGCATGAGCGAATCGCTCTATGCCATGCTCTCCACCATCAACACCAAGCTCGACATGCTGCTGTCCATGCAAAACCGCGATCTCCTGGAGGCGGACTTCCCCGTCCCCATGGACATCGTGGAGATTAGCGGCGCGGGGGTGCGCTTCGTCAGCCCCGTCGATCTGGCTTTGGAACAGCCCGTGGAAGCCGTCCTTGTCCTGTCGCGTTTCCCCCTGCGCATGGCCGGGGCCATCGGCCGGATCCTGCGCTGCGAAGAGGCCAAGGACGCTTCGGTCTACGCCCTGGATTTCGCCCGGATACGCGAACGCGATCTGGAAAGCATTGTGCAATTCGTGTTTCAAAGCCAACGCGACGATCTTCGCGGGAAGAAATGGGATTGATGCCGTATGGTCAATGACGAAGAGCTGCTCGACCGCCTGCTTGAAAGGATCGTCCAGGAAGTGGTGCCCGACCTGCGCGAAAGCATCAGCGCCACCATCGAACGGGAAGTGGCCAGAACCCTGTCCCGGGCGCTGCTCGAAAGCGAATTCCATAAGCGCCTCAACCGGGAGATGCAGCAAGGCCTGCAGGACATCTACAAGGAGATCGTTCAGGCCGCCAAGCACGGCGTCGAGCCCTCGGCGGCAACCGGCGGCAAGCAGCAGGCCGACCAGCTGTTCCAGGAAGCCGCCCAGCAGCTCGACAATATCCTGCAGACCACCGAATCGGCCACCACCGAGATCATGGACATCGTCGAAAAGCATATGGAGCTGCAGGCCGCCTCGGCCGAGCTCATGGCCGGCCTGCCCGGCGGCTATGCCGCTCCCCGGGACGTGGCCCGGCTCCAAAGCGTCAATGACGCCCTGGGCGAAGACCTCATGCGCATCATGACCACGCTCAGTTTCCAGGATCTCACCGGCCAGCGCATCAAGCGCATCATCGCGGCGATCAAAAATGTCGAGCAGATCGTGTTGGAGCTCTACCTCTCCACCGGACTGCAAATCCGGGCCCAGGCCGAAGCGCCGGATCGCGACATCGAAGACCTCAAGGCCGAGGCCAAGCAGAAGGTGTCCGAGCTCAAGGGACCGCAGACCGACGTCAAGCAGGGCGCGGTGGACGATTTGCTGGCCCAACTCGGCTTGGATTAGCCGCTTTCAGGCGGGAACGCGCTTCG
>JBKICS010000221.1:0-3095 GCA_046567015.1 Acidobacteriota bacterium
GGCCCCCGGCCGCCGGAGGCATCTTCTCTCTTCAACTCCCGCCTAATCAGGCCGGCCAGTCCAGGCGGGCCTTGGCCAGGAGAGCCGTCGCCCGTTCCAGGGCCGCCTGGGCCGCCTCTCGCTCCCCGTTGCCGCCGGCCTGTTCCAGGGCCGCCGCAGCTTCCCCCAGTTCCCCAAATCCGTAGGAGCCGGCCGATCCCTTGAGCCGATGCCCCTGGCGGCGCACGGTTTCCAGGTCGCCTTGGGCCAGGGCCTGTCGGGCCTCGGCCAGGCCCTGCTCGGAGGTGTCGAAAAAAAACGGCAGCAGGGCGGTCAGCCGGCCCGGATCGGCCAGCTCCGGCAGCGGTGAACGCGGGGCATGGGGCGCGGCGCCCTCGCCGAGAAAGGCGAGCAGGGTGCGCAGCATGGTGGCCTTGCGCACGGGCTTGACCATGAAATCCGTGAATCCGGCCTCCAGGCAGCGCAGCCGGTGTTCGTCCAGGGCGTGGGCGGTCAAGGCCAGGATGGGCACGGGCGGGCTTTGCCGCTCCTGCTCCAGCTCCCGCATGCGCCGGGTGGCCTCGTAACCGTCGACCTCCGGCATTTCCAGGTCCATGAGCACCAGATCATAGGGCGTGGCCTGGAAACGCTCCACCGCCTCGCTGCCGTTGGCGGCCTCGTCCAGATCGTACTGGGTCTGTTCCAGGAACAGGCGCAGCAAGGTCAGATTGTCGGGGTTGTCGTCGACCAGCAGCAGCCGGGGGCGGGGGAAATCTTGGACCATGGCGGTTCACCGGTCGGCCGGGCAGGCCGGAAGGGGCTTTTTTCAGGAAAATATTTACGTGGTAACTACTCGTCCCCAGGGGATCGCGCAACGGGAAAAGCGCTTTCGGGGCGCAGGCAGACCGTGGTTTCGGGGCACATGACGGCCAGATCCCGCAAAAATGCCTCCACCCGGTCGGCTTCGTCCGGACAGTAGACGAGGCGCACCACGGCGGCGAAGCGGTCCACCACCGTGGGCAGGGCCAGATTGTCCTCGGCCTGGAGCAGAAAGGTCAAAAGCGACACGTTGCGGGGCAAAAGCCGCACATAGAGCCGGGCCGAGGCCTGGGGCACGGGGTGGCGGCGACGGCGCGGCGGGCGGCGGCGTCTGGTCACAGGATCTCGCAGCCGTTTTCGGTGATAAACGCCATATGCTCCCAGCGCGCGCCGCCCCACTGCGGGTAGTAGAGCCCCGGCTCCACGGTCACCACCATGCCCGGTTCGAGCAGGCCCTCGGCCGAGGGATTGAGGCTTGGCCCCTCGTGGGTCTCCAGGCCAATGCCGTGGCCCAGGGAATGGGTGAAGTGCTCGGCCACGCCTTCCTTGGCGAAAGACTCCCGGGCCAGGGCGTAGGCTTGGCGGAAGGACAGGCCGGGGGCTAGGCGCTCGATGGCCGCGGCCTGGGCGGCCTGGACTTGGGCGAGCATGGTGGTGAAGCGCTCGGGCGGGGCCTCGCCCACCCAGACGGTGCGGGTCTGGTCCGAACAGTAGTCGGCGGCCCGGCCGCCCACGTCCACCAGCACCAGACAGCCGTCGGTGATGACGGTCTCGCCCGGGATGGCGTGGGGCAGGGCGGCGTTGGCGTTAACTGCCACGATGGGGGCAAAGGCCAGTTCGCTGGCTCCGAGCTCCCGGAAGCGCTTCTCGATCTCCCAGGCGGCTTGATTCTCGGTGCGCCCGGGCAGGAGGATGTCCGGCAGGCTGGCCATGACCGCGTGGTTGATGGCGGCCGAGCGGCGCATGCAGTCCATCTCGGCGGCGTCCTTGCGCAGGCGCAGCTCCTCCACCAGCCCCCCGGCCGGGGACAGCGGCAGAAGCGCGGCCAGCCGGCCATGGACGTCCACGGACAGGCTGGCTGGCTCGAAGGCCAGGGTGGCGACCCCCCGGAGCTTCACGAAATCGGCGATGGCCGCATAGCGCCCGGCCCCGTAGATGCACAGATCCTTTTCCGGCCACAGGCGCAGCGCCGCGTCGCGGTAGCGGGCGTCGGTGAAAAGAAAATCGTCGCCGTCGGCGGTGACGCACAGATAGCCGGCCGATTCGTTGCACTGGGGGTCGTGCAGCTCGAAACCGCTTAAATAGTAGCGGTTGGCGGCGTGGGACACGAGCAGAGCGGCGTGGCCCCGGCTGGCCAGGGCCTGGCGCAGGCGGTCGCGCCGGGCGGCGTAGACGGCGCGGTCGAAGGGAATGGTCACGGTATCGGTGCTCCTTTGGGCGCTTGGCCCTGGCGGGAAGGTGTTCCAGATCGGACCGGCGGCGTCAACTCCCGGGGGGCCGATCAGGCCAGGCGTCGCGGGCTTACGGAACGTAGACGGTCTCGGGCTGGTCCAGTACCATCCGCTCGGCCCACTGGACGCCCTGCATGTAGGAATGGTCCATGTTGCCGACCTCGTATTTCCAGCCGCCAAAGCGCCCCCGGGACTGGATGCCAAGGCCCTCCAAGGCCGGCTGGAGCACGGCCAGGGCGGCGTCGCGCTCCAGGCAGGGAATGGGGTAGGCGTAGTCCACCCGCATCTCCCAGGTGGCGGTCCGGCGGGAGACGTCCTGTGGGGCGATCAAGGTGGCGGCCGTCAAGCCGCGCACGGTTGCGTCCGTGAGCGAGGCCGGATCGGCCGGCTTGTAGGCGGAAAAGCTGGTCTCGGTCATGAGCGCCCGGCTGCGCGGGGTCATGCCGTCGGGGTCCGGGGTATTGAGCGGCGAATAATTGTGGAAGTTGGTGACCCGGTAGAAGGGGCAGTCGGATTCCGGGAAATACATCCAGCAGCGGGGATCGGGCGGCGCGCCGGCAAAGCCCAGGCCGTGGATGTGGGAGCCGCTGTGCTTGAGCCGTGCGGCCGCGCGGCGCATGGCGTCGCTGGCCCCTTCGAGCTGCTCGGCCACCAGGATGTCCAGGGGGCCGGTGGACAGCAGGCGCTCGTAATGGATCATCTGGCCGGAGCCGGTCAGCACGGTCCGGGCCGCGGGATTGATGCGGCGGCAGGGTTCGGCCAGGCGCACCCGGTCGGCGAAGCGGGCGGCCAGGCGGCGGTAGATTTCGCCGGTGCCGCCGCGCAGCGGAAAGCTGAAGGTGTTGT
>JBKICS010000222.1:0-4760 GCA_046567015.1 Acidobacteriota bacterium
GCCCGACAGACGGCCGAGGCGCTGACGCGATTGGGCATGGTCAACGAAGTGCTGTGTTTCGCCGGGGACGGTGTCTACGACGATGCGGCCGGCTCCGTGCCGGTGACCCGCGCCCGGGTCTGGGCCACGGTGTCTTCCCAACCGGTTTCGGCCGCCTACGTGCGCCAGGTCGCGGCCATGGCCCCGCGCTTCGACGTGCTCCACGTCCACTGCCCCAACATCCTGGCCGCCCTGGCCCTTTTCCTGGCCCGGCCCAGGGCCAAGGTGGTGCTCCATTGGCACAGCGACGTCATCGGCAAAAAGCTTCTGCTTGCCTTGGTGCGGCCCCTGGAGACGTGGCTCTGTCGCCGGGCCGATCTGGTCATCGGCCCCACGGCCGTGCATTTGACCGGCTCGGATAGGGCCGGGGAATTCGCCGGCAAGGGCGCGGTGGCGCCCTTTTGCGTGGACGACACCATGGCCGCGCCGGACAAGGCCGATCCGGCCGGCGTGGCCGCGATCCGGCAGTCCCTTGGCAACCGGCGCATCATTTTCGCCTTGGGCCGGCTGGTGCCCTACAAGGGGTTCGGCGTACTGGTGGACGCGGCCAGGCAGTTGCCGGACGACGCGGTGGTGGTCATCGGCGGCGGCGGTCCCCTGGCCGGGACGCTTGGCCGGCGCATCGAGAGCCTGGGGCTGGGGGGGAAGGTGGTGTTGCCCGGGCGCATCCCGGACGCCGACCTGCCCGACTGGTTTGCCGCCTGCGACGTGTTTTGCCTGCCGTCGGTGGAGCGGGCCGAGATGTTCGGCATCGTGCAACTGGAGGCCATGGCCTTTGGCAAGCCGGTGGTGTCGACGGCCATCCCCCGTTCGGGCGTGCCGCTGGTCAATCGCGACGGCGCAACCGGCCTGGTCGTGCCGCCGGGCGACGCCGTTGCCCTGGGCCGGGCCCTGGCCCGGCTGCTGGCTGATCCGGCGTTGTGCCGCCGGCTGGGGGAGGGCGGATTGGCCGCCGTGGCCGGGCCGTATTCGCCGACGGCCGTGACCGAGGCCCTGGGCGCGGCCTATGCCTGTCTGGACAGGGGCGCATCCCCGAGGCTATAAGTCGGTCAAACTCGTAAAGGAGCCCACCCATGTCCGACCAGAAATGCGCCTGCTCGTGCGCGTCGTTTTCGAACATGACCCGGATCGCCTGCGTTTTGGGCCTGCTGTTTGTCGTTTTCATGTTCTTCGAGGCCCTGACCATCCGCTGGTGGGTCATGCTGCCCATCGCCATTGTCAGCCTCTATCTGTTTCACGTGCAGCGCGGCCAGACCTCGGGCTGCGAGAAAAGCACCTGCTGCTGGGGCTTTTGGCTGGTGATCGCGGCCTTGATCCTGCGCGACATGTGCCTGTCCGGCCAGCTCGTGGCCGCCTACTGCCGCCTCACCGCCGCCGGCCTGCCGCTGCACGGCTAGATCCGTTGGCCACGCCCCTGCCCCATTACCGTCGCATCGGCCCCGGGGCCACCGAATCGGGACACGACCGTTTCGCCGTGGTCGATGCGGCCCTGCTGGCCCAAAAGGCCCGGGACGCCCAGGCCAATCCCCGTCGGCGCGACATGCACCGGCTGCACACCGCCGACGGCGACAACCCCCAGCGCATGGTCAACATGTTCGAGCCCGGCAGCTATGTGCGGCCCCACCGGCATTTGTCGCCGGCCAAGTCCGAGTCCTTCGTGCTGCTCACCGGGAGCCTGGGGCACGTGGTCTTTGCCGACGACGGGAGTTTTGGTTGGGAGGACTGCGTGCTGTTGTCCCGGGAGTCCGGGACGCTGGCCGTGGATGTGCGCCCGGGGGTCTGGCACGCCATGTTCGCCCTGGTCCCGGACACGGCGGTCTTCGAGGTCAAGCCCGGGCCGTACGAGTCGGTCAACGACAAGGATTTCGCGCCCTTTGCCCCGCCCGAGGGCGATGCGGCGGCGCTTGATTATCTGCGCAGGCTGGAGGATCGGTTCCGGGAATTGGCCGGCCTGCCCGGCCGGGACTGGTAAGGCGGGGCTATTCGGCCCAGAGCACGCGGTTTCGCCCGGAGCGCTTGGCCTTGTACAGGGCGGCGTCGGCGGCGGCCAGCATGGCGTCAACCGACCCCAGGGGCCGGTCGCAGATGCCGATGCTGACGGTGACGCCAACCAAGGCCTTGCCGGCCTTGGCCTTGGAGCGCTCGATGCTGTTGCGCAGGTCGTTAAAGACCTCCATGGCCGGGGCGCCGGCCAGCCCGCGGGCCAGGACGCAGAATTCCTCGCCGCCCAGGCGCGCCGCCACGTCGTGGCCCCGGAAACGGTTGGACAGGCCGTGGGCCACGTGCTTGAGCACCTCGTCGCCCACGGCGTGGCCGTAGGTGTCGTTGACCTTCTTGAAATGGTCGATGTCGATCATGGCCAGCGTCAGGGAGTCCTCGCCCCGGCGCGCGCGCTCGTGCAGGTGCTTGGCCGCGTCGAAGAAGTGGCGGCGGTTGTACAGCCCGGTCAGGGGATCGCGGATGGACGTCTCGCGCAGCTTCTGGATGTATTCGAGCATTTCCAGGTTCTGGGTCACCCGGCAGTAGAACTCTTCGCTGGAAAAGGGCTTGTTGAGGAAGTCGTTGGCGCCGTTTTTGATGAAACGGGCCGAGAGGATGGTGTTGCCGTAGGCCGAGATGCCGATGACGGCCAGGGCGTCCTTGCGGTGCCCTCGTCGGATGCGCCGGGTCAGTTCCACGCCGTCCATGCCGGGCATGAAGTAGTCGGTGATGACCACCCGGATTTCGGGATGCCGCTCGAGCAGCTCCAGGGCCGTCTCGCCGGAATCGGCTTCGTGGACGATGAACTCGTGGGCCTCCAGCAGGCGCAGGAGATGGCGGCGCACGGTGGCGGAATCGTCCACCACCAGGACGTTGATGAATTTATTGAGCGAAATGCGGCGCACCAGGGAGCACAGGTAGTCCAGGCTGTCCGGGGACTCCTTGGCCACGTAGTCCACGACCTTTTTGGACCAGATGCGGTCGCGCACTTCGGACTCGATGTCGCCGGTGAAGACGATGGACGGGATGCCGTTGGCAATGACATAGTCCACGATGCGTCCGTCGTCGGCGTCGGGCAGGTGCAGGTCGAGCAGGGCGACGAAGTAGTTGTGGCCGTCGGGATTTTCTTCGATGAGGTAGCGGGCTTCCTCGAAATTGGAGGCCCAGCAGGTGTCGAAAAAGAGCTCGTCCTCGATCTTGCGGATCAGGATGCGGGCAAAGACCTTGCTGTCTTCAACGATGAGGACTTTTTCCATACAGGGAAACCAATGGATAGGCTGGACAGGTTCAACTGTAGTCGCTTCCCGTGTAAAAAGCCAGCGACTTGCTGTGTCATTTTCACTGTTTCTCAGTGTACGTCCCAGCCTGCTCCGTCCGTCTGCGGACCGGCCGGAGCGGGAAACCGGGGAGGGGAGCGTTCATGATGCCGGCAACGCCCGGCCAATTGGCCGCTGTCCTGTCCCGGGAAGGCCGGGAAGTCCTGACCCGGGAACCGTTGCGGACCCTGGCGGAGGGGCTGGCCATGGCCGTGGCCGTCCTTGACGCCGACCGCCGTTTTCTGCGCGGAAACTCCCTGGCCAAGGATGTCCTGGCCCGGGGAAGCGGCCCGGCCTGCCATCAGGCCCTGCATGGCCTCCGGATGCCGTGCCCGGATTGTCCCCTGGAGACGGGGGAGGCGGCCGGATCGGCCGTTGCGGGCTGCGCCGGCCTGGGTGCTGACGGCAGAGAAGGCGTGGTTTGCGTCTTCAAACCGGACGTCTCGATTCTGGGCGGCCTGGACCTGGGCCAGGTGCTGGCGCACACGCCGGCGGCGGCCTTTGTGGTGGATACCGATTTCGTGCTGCGTTTTGTCAACGAGGCCTACATCGATCTGCATGACCTGGCCGGTCGGCAGTGCCTGGGGCGTCCGCTGGCGGAGTGCGTCCCGGCCGAGATCTATGCCCGGTTTCATGCGGCGGCCCTGGCGGTCATGGCCACCGGAGTGGCCAGCCAGGAGGAAGTCCAGCTGGTCCTCGGCGGCCGGCAGCGGAGTTTCCTGGCCACGCGGGTGCCGCTGTCCAAGGGCGGAATGGTGCGGGGGGTCTGCGGCATGCTCACCGACATCACGGACCACCGGGCCGCCGAACGGGCGCTGCGCGAGAGCAACCGCCGTTATCTGGCCATGGTCGAGGACCAGTCCGAACTGGTGTTGCGCCTGGACCCGCAGTTGCGCCGGGTGTTCGTCAACCAGAAGATGGCCCGGATGCTCGACCAGCCGGTCGAGGCCCTTTTGGGCGGACGCTACGGCGACCGGCTGCCCGAGGCCGAGGCCGAAGCCTTGTGCCGCCGGTTGCTGGCCCTTTCGCCGCGTGATCCGGTGTACGAGTTCAGCCAGGATTTGACCTTGTCCCCGGGCGAGACGCGGCATCTTAGCTGGACGGTGCGGGCCATCTTCGACGAGTCCGGGCGCATCGGTGAATACCAGGCCACGGGCCGGGACATGTCGGCCTACTGGCGGATGGAACGGGAGCTCTCCCGGAGCGAGGCCAAATACCGTGACATTTTCGAGCATTCCGCCGAAGGCATTTTCCAGTTCGAGCCCGATGGGGCCATGGCCGCCTGCAATCCCGCCCTGGCCCGCATCCTGGGCTACGCCACCCCGGACGAAGTGATGCACGAGCCGGGCGACCTGTTCAGCCGCATCCAGGCCCGGCAGGAAGACCGTCTGGAATTTCTGCGCCTGCTGGCGAAAAACGGCCGGG
>JBKICS010000223.1:0-10170 GCA_046567015.1 Acidobacteriota bacterium
CCTACCCGGAACGGCCGCGTATGGCCTGGGGGGAGTGGCTGCCCGGACTTGCCGGCGTGCTGTAGCTGCCGTTTCCAGTATCCATAAGGCGACTCCTTGGACAGCTTCGAGCCTTCTCGTATCTCTCTTGACGGATTGTCATCCGTCAGCGTATGGCTGATACAAATCAAGATATTTGGCAGGTTGCTTTGGTATTTTCACTTGTAAGAAATATTCAAGCCTCACTGATGCCGGTACGATAATCGTATGTCGCAAACAATACGCACGATTTATGGCGATATCCAGATGCCGGAGAGCGAAAGCGACCTCATATCGCGCTTTCTATTATTGTATGGCGAGTGGAGTTATGTGGAGACCCAACTCCTCGCGACGGTATTGGAAGCCAATGATCGTGTATGGGATGTCGGTGCTTTTCTTGGAACCTTTGGCATGGGTCTCGTCTCCCAGGCCCCGGTGCGTTTCCTGCTGGCCGTGGAAGCCCAGGCGTCTTTGATGCCGCTGTTGCGCAACAACTTGGAGGTCAATGCCTCGTGTCCCTTCGCGGTTGCCCACGCCGCGGTCACCCGTGAGGTCGGCCCCATGCGACCGGTCGCACAGCCCGACAACGTCAATTTCGGGGCAACCAGCTTTGAACCGGCCGCCGCAGATAACCAGGAATCCGTCCCTGGCCTGTCGCTGCGTGCCCTGCGCGCCGTCAATGGTGACTACGACGTGCTCAAGCTCGATATCGAGGGGTTGGAGGGGCAAGCCTTGCGCGGGGATATCCAATACCTGCGTGACAGAAAGCCTGTGATCTGGGTGGAATGCAATGAAACCCCTTCCAGCCTTGAGTTGTTCAGCTTGCTGCGGTGGCTCGATTACCATCCTCTCTATGTCGCTTTTCCTGTCTTCCGAAAAAACAACTTTAACGGGTGCAACACCCGCATCTTCCCTTTTGCCTACGAGGCGGCCCTGTTGGCCGCGCCTCCTAACCGTCTGGAACGTTTCAGCACTGCGGTGACGACTGAGGAATGTATCGTCCGGCCCCTGGAGTCGGGTTTCGACTTGCGCAAGGCCCTCTGGGATACCCCTCGCTGGGGGCAGTCGGAGTGGGTGGGGAAGTCAAAGGCGGAACTGATCGCCTGTATGGGCCGACTCGTGAAGGGACAGCAACTCAAGACATTCCTCAACACGAAGTCGGAGTAACCACCTCCTGCTGATTGCTATATTAAATGACCACCTGCTCCAACACCAACTCCGCCCCATACCGCTCTTTCGCCGCCTGCCGCATGACGTCCACGACGGCCAGGATATCGGCCCCGGTCGCGCCGCCGGCGTTGACGATGATGCCGGCATGGCGGGTTGATATCTGCGCGCCGCCGATTTGGAAGCCCTTAAGCCCCGCTTCCTCCATGATCTGGCCCACGGGCGGAGCGTTTTCCGGGCGGCGGAAGACGCTGCCGGCGCTCGGCAGGCCGTAGGGGAGCTTGGAGCGGCGCAGTTTGCCGACGCGGCCCATCTCCCCAAGAATTTCGACCGGATCGGCCGGGGAAAGGCGCAGATTGACGCCCAGGATCACCGTGTTCGTGCCCTGGAAGGCGGTCGTCCGGTAGGCCGGGCGGCACTGCTCCCGCGTAAAGACCGTCACCTCGCCCGTGGTCGGGAAAAAGACCTCCACCGAGGCCACCACGTCGTAAAACGACGCGCCGTAGGCCCCGGCGTTCATATAGGCCGCGCCGCCGACGCTGCCGGGGATGTCCCACAAGCGTTCCAACCCGGCCAGACCGGCCCGGGCCGCTGCCCGGCAGACGTCGCGCAGTCGCGCGCCGGCCCCGGCCTTGACACGACCGTCCGCAACGACAACAGCCGCATCAACCAGCTTGGTGCTCACAAAGCGCGTCGAAGCAGCGTAATGATTTCGGGAAAGTAGGATGTTGCAGCCGTGGCCGAGCAATACGGTGCGCTCTCCAACGGACTCCTGCAACACTGCAATCAATTCGTCTGTTGTATTGGGAAAGGAGCACGCTTCGGCCCGGGCCACGACCCGGTAGGAATTGTGGGCGGTCAGGAGGGCGGGAGCAAAGCGGCGCGTCATGGTTGGAGTTCTCTTCTCTCCCCTTGTTCCTGCACTTTGCTGCGCAGTTCCTGGTTCTCCCGGGTGAGTTCCAGGATGCGGCGTTCCAGGTCGCGCACCCGGGCGGTGACGCCGGCCAGGGCCGAGGCGGCCATGTCCAGGTCGCGGCGTAGCGCCGCGCCATCGAGGTTGGCCCGGGCCAGACGGTCGTGAACCACGTCGGTGATCACTTCTTCAAAGATGCGACTGGCTTGCTTGCGTTCATCCGGCGGCATGCGGTCCAGGATGGAGAGGTCGATGGCAAAGGTGGTGACATTGGTGTGGGCCACCACCGAGGCGTTGCGCGGCTTGCCCCGAAGCGGCCCCATTTCGCCGAAGATTTCACCGTAGTTGGTGAGTCGGGCCACCTCGGCCTCCTGGGCCAGTACCCGGGCCTGGCCGGAGATGAGATAATAGACCCAGCTGTCGCAGTCGCCTTCCCGGATGATGGTTTCGCCGGCCCGGTATTCCCGATGGCGCAGCCCCTTGTCCGCGAAAAGCGTCGCGAGCTGCGCGTCGTCGAGGCCGGCGAAGGCGGGCATGCGGCGCAGCAGGGCCAGCACCCGCTCGGAAATGGTGATATTGCGTTCTTCCACGCCAACTCCCGCTCGCGACTCCCGATGGCCGGTCGCTGCGCCTGCGCTATTGAACGTACAGGCCTGCGGCCTGTCAAGGCAAGGTCCACACCAGGCCGTCAGGCCGGCTCGTGTGGCGTCCCTAAAAAAGGCGGAGGTATTTTTTAGGAAAAAACATGTATTCTATGTGAATTCAAGAAAATACATGCCTGCGCTCTTTGTGGACGCGACACTAGAAATTGGGGCTGGGGCTGTCCAGGTCGTCCTTGGGCGCATCCTGTCCCGGCGCGTCCGACGCCGCAGCCGTCTGCCGCCGGACGACGCCCTGGGCGAGCAGCTTGTCCATGACGCCGGATAGCATGGTGAAGGCTTCGACGAAGCCCTCGGTGGTCATGACGATGCGCTGGCGGCGTTCCTTGGCCGGCTGGCCCTTGGCGTCCACGGCCTCGGCGGACAGGGCGAAGAAATCGATGCGCACGGCGCCCTTGCCGTAGCCGATGCCAAGGATGCCGTCGGCGAACAGTTCTTCGGACATGGGGGTCTCCCGAGAGGCGGTTAGGGTTCGCGAAAGCTTTCGTCAAAGGCCTTGATGAGCGGGTAGAGCAGGTAGGTGATGACCCGGCGGCGGCCGACCTTGATTTCGGCCGTGAGCGTCATGCCGGGAAAGAGGCGAAAGTCCGGGGGCACGGCCGTCAGGCGGACCTCGCCAAGGGCGGCGCGCACCCGGTAGAACAGGCGCTGGCCCTCGGGCGTGTTCTTCTCGAAGGCGTCGGGGCTGACGGTGTCGAGCCTGGCCTCGACCACGCCGTGGCGCTGGTAGGGGAAGGCCTCGAACTTGACCCGCACGGCGTCGCCCGGACGCACCAGCCCGATGTCCTGGGCGGCCACTTCGGCCTCGACCAGGATGTCCTCGCCGCTGGGGACGATGGTTAAAAGCGTCTCACCCTGCTGGGCCACGGACCCGGCCGAGCGGGCGGACACGTCCAGGACCACCCCGGCCTCGGGCGCGCGCAGGACCACAAGCTCGCGCAGGCGTTCGGCCTTGCGCTCGCGTTCCTCGGCTCCGGCCAGTTCCCGGGCGGTGGCGGCCAGTTCCTTGGCCGTCTCGGCTTTCCAGTTCTCGGCGAAATCGCGTTTTTCGGCCTCGGCCCGAGCCAGGGATTCGCGCAGCTCGGCCGATTCGTTCCTGAGCTTTTCAAGCTGCCCTTCGGCCTCGATGCGGCTGCTCTGGGCCTTCATGTACTCGACCTTGGAACTGGCTCCCTGCTTGTAGATGTCGCCGTACATGCGCTCCAGGTCGCGGGCGATGGCGATCTGTTTCCTGTGCTTGGCGGCCTCGGCCGCGTTGGTGGCGAGCTTGGCGGAAAACTCCCGCAGCTTCTGGGTCAGGGCCTCGTTTTTGGCGATGAACTCCTGGCGCCGGGCGCCAAGCACCTCGCGCTCCATGGCCAGCTCGGGCGCAGGCAGGTCGGGCGGAACCGCGCATTCGCCCGACAGCTCACAGCGCAGCCGCCAGGCCTTGGCCGTGAGCGCCGCCCGGTCCTTGCCGCGTTCGGACAGGCCGGCCTCGGCAAAGGTGGGGTCGAGGGCAAGCAGGGCGTCGCCCTTGGCCACGGTCTGGCCGGCCGAGACGTAGACCTCGCGGACCACGGCGGTTTCCATGGGGGCGACGGTGAGGTTTTTGCGCGCGGAGACGAGCTTGCCCGGGGCGGTGACGATGCGGTCCACCTTGGCCAGGCAGGAAAAGGCGAAGGCGGCCAGGACAAAGGCCAGGAGCAGATACAGCGTCAGCCGGTAGCGCACCGGGGTGGGCGCGGCCATGATTTCCAGGGCGTCGGGCTGGAAGGCGGCGAAACGGGCGGGCGGCGGCGAAAAGCCGGCCTTGGCCGGCAGCTTTCCCCCCTCACTTTTCTTCAAAAACACCACGCTCCCGCCTCCGGCCCACCAGCGCCGTTTCATCCACCCCCTTAATCAGGGGGTCCGGGGGGGATGATCCCCCCCGGCGGGGTTTGGGGCAGCGCCCCAATTCGTTAAAACTTCACCCCACGCACGGCGTCGAGGGTGCGGGCGTAGTCGTCGTCGCTGTGGGCGAACGAGGTGAAGGCGCATTCGTAGGCCGAGGGGGCCAGGATCACGCCGGCTTCGCGCATCTGGTTGTAGAAACTGGCGTAGCGGGCGGCGTCGCCTTTTTTGGCCTCGTCGAAGTTGGTGACCGGGCCGTCGCAGAAAAAGAGCGTGAAAAGCGAGGCGATGCGAGTCAGCGTCACCGGCGCGCCCTTCCCGCGCAGGATGGCGGCCATCTCCTCGGCCAGGGCCGTGGTGCGTTCGGTCAGGCCGGCGTAGTCGGAGGCCTTCAATTTCGTGAGCGTGGCCAGGCCGGCGGCCATGGCCAGCGGATTCCCGGAGAGCGTGCCGGCCTGGTAGACGTCGCCGCAGGGGGCGATGCGCTCCATGATATGGCGCTTGCCGCCGTAGGCCCCCACAGGCAGGCCGCCGCCGATGATTTTGCCCAGGCAGGTGAGGTCCGGGTCGATGCCGTAGACGCTTTGCGCGCCGCCGTAGGCCAGGCGAAAGCCGGTGATGACCTCGTCGAAAATCAGCAGCGCGCCGTGGGCGCGGGTCACTTCGCGCAGCCCCTCGAGGAAGCCGGGCTTGGGCAGCACGAGCCCCATGTTGCCGGCCACGGGCTCGACGATGACGGCGGCGATGTCCGGATTGCCGGCAAACAGCGCCTTGACCGCCTCCAGGTCGTTGTAGGGGGCGAGCAGGGTGTGGCGCACGGTGTCGGCCGGCACGCCCGGGGTGCCGGGGATGCAAAAGGTGGCCAGGCCCGAGCCGGCGGCGGCCAGGAAGCCGTCGGAGTGCCCGTGGTAGCAGCCCTCGAACTTCACGATCATGGACTTGCCGGTGTAGCCGCGCGCCAGGCGCACGGCGCTCATGGTGGCCTCGGTGCCGGAGTTGACCATGCGCACCATGTCGATGCCGGGCACGGCGTCCACCACGGTCTCGGCCAGGGCCACTTCGGCGGCGCAGGGCGCGCCGTAGCTGACGCCCCTCTCCACGGCGCCCAGGATGGCGGCGGTGACGTCGGGATCCTTGTGGCCAAGGAGCATGGGCCCCCAGGACATGACGTAGTCGAGCATCTCCCGGCCTTCGGCGGTGGTCATCTTGGAGCCGGCGGCGGAAGCGATAAAAAGCGGGTCGCAGCCCACGCTGCGGCAGGCGCGCACGGGGCTGTTGACGCCGCCGGGGATGAGCGTCTGGGCCTTGGCGAACAGTTCGGCGGACAGGGTCATGCGGGAGTCTCCGGGGTTGGCGTTGTTTTCACGATGGTTTCGGCAAACGTCAGGACGTAGCCGTTGATGTCCTGGAAGGTGCATTCGCGCGTGCCGTAGAAGGTCTTGCGGGGTGCTTTGAGAAACGGCGCGCGCTCGCTTAAGCGGGCATAGAGGGCGTCGAGATCGTCGCAGTCGAGGTAGAGCATAAGCGAGCCGCCGATGCGGGCCTCGGCGAACCGGGGCAGCTCGGCGGCCAGGGAGGCCCTTGTCTCGAACATGAGCCGGGCCTGCCCGCTTTCCAGCAGGGCAAAGGCCAGCGGGCCGGGAGCGGGCCACTGGGTCACGGTTTCCCGGCTGGCTTCGACGACGCCGACGACGAAGGCAAAGCCCAGGACGTCGCGGTAAAAGGCCACGGTGCGACCGACGTCGTCGACCATGAGGACAGGGGTGGCGCGGGTTATGGTCATGGGGCGGTACCTCCGGCGCGCGGTCGAAACGGCTGCCGGGCGCGGTCTTCCACCGTAGCCGGGAGCCGGCCTTGGCGCAAGGGGCAGGATGGAAAAGCTATAGGTGCTGAAATAATTGAATTTCGCGAAGATCGGGTGCTCTGCCGGGGGATGAAAAAAAATGCCCGGACGACCCGGCCCAACGGTGGAAATGAAAGCCTATTATCCTGATATTAAAATATATTTCAGCAAAATTAAAAAATAATTCAGACGGGCCGAAACAGCCCGTTTCAGGTTGACATCCCCCGGGGGCTTTACTAGGAAGCGCCCCTCACAACGGCACAAGAATCACTCCGCATCACCCTCGCGGCTCGCTTCATCTCCGAGAGTATTCTTCCTATCGCCAACCCCCTTCGATCCATGACCGCCGCTATCAGGATCATGCTTCCGGGACAATTTGTCCGATGCTTTTTTTGCATCGGTCAAAGCCTGAAACACTGCATGGAGGTGTTCATTCCATGAGAGTCATTACAATCGTCATTGCGATTATCCTCTTCGCCACCACGGCTCACGCAACCAAGCACAAAAACGTTTCCATCAGAAACAATTCGTCTCGTCCGCGCATCGCCGCCACGGTCACGGCCTACACCCCCGACCCCCGGGAAAACGGTGGTCCGGGCACCAAATCCGGCACCGCCATCGGCACCCGCATCCGGCCGGGCATCGTGGCCGTGTCCCGGGATCTGCTGCGCCAGGGCTGGAGCTACGGCGACAAGGTCCACATCGAGGGCCTGGGCGTTTTTACCATCGAAGACACCATGCACCAGCGCTACCGCCGCAGCATCGACGTGGCCGTGCCCAATATGGCGGCGGCGGAAAAGATCGGCAAACGCCGGGACATCGTGGTGACGCTGCTGGAAGGCAAGCTCGAGAACGGGAGCTAGACCGGACGGGGGCTTTTGCCCCCTTTTCTCTGGTCAGCGTTTTTTGACCACCACCAGGGTGACGTCGTCTTCCTGGCGACGCTCGCCGCGAAACGCGGCCAGTTCGGCCAGCACCGCGGCCACGATGCCTGCCGCAGGCAAGCCTGCGGCGCGGCGGATCACCGCGCGAAACCGCGCCTTGCCGTACATCTCTCCGCTTTCGTCGCGGGCTTCCCAGATGCCGTCGGTGCCAAGGATCAGCACCGCGCCGGGCGCGGCAAAGGGCGCGACCTGCTCGGCGTAGGCATAGTCCGGTTCGATGCCAAGGGGCAGGCCGGCCCCGGGCCATTCCTCGAAGTCGTCCCGGGCCGGGTCGTAGAGCAGGGCCGGATCGTGCCCGGCCCGGACATAGCGGGCGACACCTTCCCGGGGCCTGATCTCCATGGCGAGCAACGTCATGAACCGGCCCGAATCGGCCACGTCGCGGCACAGCAGCCGATTGGCCCGGCGCACCCGCTGCTGCGGCGATTCGCTTTCCTCGGTGGCCAGCAGCAGGGCCCGGGCCGTGGCCATGAGCAGGGCCGAGGGCACGCCGTGCCCGGTGACGTCGCCCACGGCCGTGTCCAGGCAGACCTCGTCGCCGCGCACCACCGCCCGATAATCGAAATAATCCCCGCCGGTCTCGTCGCAGGACAGCGACGCCCCGGCCACGTCCAGGCCCGGGATGTCCGGCGGCGCGGCCGGGAGCAGATTGCCCTGCACCTCCTGGGCCAGTTCCAGGGAACGTTGCAGCCGCACGTGGTCGGCCAGGACCGGCACGGTCTCGTTGAAGGCGTCGATGAGCGACTGGCGTTCGTCCCCCGCGCGATCGGTCAGGCGCACGCTGAAATCGCCGCTGCCCAGGCGTTTCCAGGCTTCGATCATGTTCAGCATGGGGCGCACGAAGGCCTTGGTGCTGAAAAAGGCGGCCAGGGCCACGGCGATGAACACCACGGCCATGGCCGCGCCCGAGAGCTGCACGATCTGGTTGGTGGCGGCCAGGATCTCCCGGCCGGTCTGCTCGGCCAGGGCCGCGAACATGGACTTGGGCACGATGATGAGCAGCGACGCCCCTTGCAGCAGCCGGGAAAAGGCCCAGAAGGACGGCTCGCCGTTGTAGGCCAGGTCGGCCACGCCGGCCCGGTCGCGCTCCATGGCCGCGGTCAGGGCGGCAAAGCCCGCGGCGTCGGTGGAGGTCAGGCTCTCGAAATTGACCGCGCTTTTCCAGTCCCGGGCATGGTCGCCGTTGGTCTGCCGGGCCCAGACGTAAAGGCTGGGCTGACCGGTGCGCGGATCATGCTGCGGGGCCACCAGAAAGGCGCGCATGGCCTGGGACCACTGGGAGGCGATCTCCTGCTCCTGGAGAATGCGGTCCAGGGGCACGTCCAGGCTGGCCACGCCGACGAACCGGCCGTCCGGGGCGGTAAGCGGCCGCGACAGGGTCAGGCTGAGTTGGCCCGAGCCGGCGTCCACGGCCGGATCGTTCCAGATGACGCCGGGCGCGCCGGGCTTTTTCGGGTCGTAGGCGGCCTTGGCCGCCAGGTACCAGGGGCGCTGGCGGGGATCGTAGTCGGCGGGCAGGCTTGAGCGGCCGGGGAAGGTGACGGCGGTCCCGTCCTCCAGGGTGACGCCGGCGTACTGCACGATGTCCCCGAGTTCCTCCCGCAATACGGTGATGGTCGGGGCCAGGGCGGCCAGGCGATGGCTGTTCCCGGGATGGGGCTTGACGCCGGCCGGCCAATAGACGCCGGGCCGGGCCTCGTCGGCGGGCGCGGGATCGGACCCGGCCGGGGCCTGGGGGGCGAACAGGGCGCGTTCGGCCTCGGCCGCGACCATGGACAGGCTGAAATCCAGGGCGCTTTTGGAGCGGCGGATGACCAGGGAAAAGTCCTCGGCGGTCTGGCGCAGCTCGTTTTTGACCACGTCCTCCATGACCGCCCGGCCCTCGCCGGAAATGGCCCGGCCCAGACGCTCCACCTGCTTGCGGTTGACCCCGGTCAAAACGACCATGGGCAGCAAGCTGAAGGCGAGCAGAATAAAGAAGAATTTCCAGCGCAGGCGCATGCGTTCCCCCAGCCTTCACCCTACGGAAGGCGGCCGCCCGAGGCAAGGGGGCCGGGCCGCCGGCTTGACTTGAAGCGGCGATTCGGCAAGGATTCGGCAACAAGGCGCATCTTTCGCCATCCGCGCCGTCCGGAGACCACGGCATGCTCGTAGCCGACCTGATGACCAGTCAATTGCGTTGCCTCAAGGAAACAGACAGCCTGACCGACGCCGTCGCGGCCATGCAGGAACTGTTTATCCGCCATGTCCCGGTGCTGGACGCCGACGGCCGCCTGTCGGGAATCGTCACCCAGCGCGACCTGCTCGCCTTGGAGCACAAAAAGGACGCCGGCACGCCGCTGCGCGAGATCATGCGCACGGACGTGGCCACCGTGACCCCGGATACGCCGCTGCGCACCGCGGCCGAAACCATGATCTTTCACAAATACGGTTGCCTGCCGGTGGTCGCCGACGGGGAACTGGTCGGCATCATCACCGAAACCGACTTCCTCAAGCTCGCCATCTTCCCCCTCGCTCCCCGGCGGGAGGGGTGATCGAGACACAAGGACGCCGCCCATGCCCCAATCCGTCGCCCGCCTGCTGCTTGTCGTCCTGATCCTGACCGCTTGGCCGGCCCTGGCCGGCCAGTCCCTGAAGCTGGATGGCTACAAGGATCTGCGCAACGAATACGTCAAGGTCACGGACATCAAGGAACGGGAGCGTTTCGAGGAACGCTACCTGGAGAGCGGCGGCAAGGTGACCCTGCAAAAGGTT
>JBKICS010000224.1:0-4268 GCA_046567015.1 Acidobacteriota bacterium
GAAGGTGTCCAGGTAGCCGGCGGCGATGAACCGGTCGAGCCAGGCTCGTTCCTCGGGCAGAAATCCCGAGGTCTTTTCGTTGGCCTTGGCGTTTTTGAGGTCAAGCGCGGTGTGGGCGGTGTTGAAATCGCCGCAGACCACGATGGGCTTGCTCCGACGCCGGGTTTCGGCGTGGGCCAGGAAGGCGTCGTAGAAGCCAAGCTTGTAGGCCAGCCGCTCCGGACCCCGGCCGCCGTTGGGGAAATAGACGTTGAAAAAATAAAATTCCTCGAATTCCAGCTCAATAAGCCGCCCCTCGCCGGCATAGGCGGGGTCGGGCAGTTCCAGGGCGATGGAGATCGGTTCGACCCGGTAGAAGCAGCCCACGCCGGAATAGCCCTTTTTCACCGTGGAGCTCGACCAGACGGTCTTGTACTGGTCGGTGTGGCCGAAATCCGCCTCATGGCCGGTCTGGATCTTCGACTCCTGGACCCCGACCACGTCCGCGCCGCTGGCCGAAAGCCACTCCCAGAACCCTTTTTGCACCACGGCCCGCAGGCCGTTGACGTTCCAGCTCAGTAACCGCATGCAAACATCATCCTCCTAGGCTTCCGCGAGATCGGTGGCGGCCTCGCCCCCTTCGAACATGGCCAGAAAGGCGTCGGCGCAGGTCGGGCAGAACTGACGGCCGGCCTCGTCCCGAATGATGCCCAAGGCCTCCTTGAGGGCCATGCCCTTGCGATAGGGACGGTCGGTCGTCATGGCGTCATAGGCGTCGGCGATGGCGATGACGCGCGCCCCAAGCGGGATGGCCTCGCCCGGGATGGCCGTGGGATAGCCCCGTCCGTCCCAGCGCTCGTGGTGGAGCAAAATGAGCGGCAGCACCTGGCGCAACGAGGCGATGGGCCGCAGGATCTCCGCCCCGATGACGGCATGTTCCTGGATGTTGGCGTATTCCTCGGGCGTGAGCCGGCCGGGTTTGAGCAGCACGGCGTCGCGCA
Source organism: Acidobacteriota bacterium (assembly GCA_046567015.1). Classification (GTDB taxonomy): domain Bacteria; phylum Desulfobacterota; class Desulfovibrionia; order Desulfovibrionales; family Desulfovibrionaceae; genus Solidesulfovibrio. The sequence continues at coordinate 981 of JBKICS010000224.1, forward strand.
CGCCGATCTTGCCGATGTCGTGGAGGTTGGCCCCGATCTCCAGGTCGCGCAGTTCCTTTTCATCCAGGCCCATGGCCCGGCCCAGGCGCATGGCCACGCGGGACACCCGGGCCGTGTGCCCCTTGGTGTATTCGTCCCGGGCTTCCAGGGCGGTGATGAGCGCGGACATGCTGGCCAGGACGTGCTCGTGCTCCTTTTTGATGTGGCGGTAGCTTTCGCCGAGCAGTTGCTCCACCACGAGGAGCATTTTCTCCACGTCAAAGGGTTTGACGAAATAGCGTGATACCCCGAGCAGCTCGCCGCGCTTGATGTCGCTGGCCCGATCCCGGGCGCTCATGATCACCACCAGGGTGTTGCGCAGTTCCGGCTGGTCGCGGATGCGCTCGCACAGGGTGTAGCCGTCCATTGCCGGCATTTCGATGTCCGTGACCACCACGTCGGGGTGCTCGGCCAGGGCGATTTCCAGGGCCTTGGCCCCGTTTTCGGCGGTCAGGACGCAATGGCCGTTTTTAATGAAACTGTGGCGCAACAGTTCCCGGATGAGCTTGTTGTCGTCGACGACCAGGATTTTGTTGTGGCGTTTCTGCTCGGCGACATCCAGGTGCTCCGAGACCTTGCTCGACAGCATCTCGGCGGTAAACGACTTGATCAGATAGTCGTCGGCCCCGCAATTAAAGGCCGTTTCCATGTCGATGGGGTTGTCGCTGCTCGACAGGATGATCACCGGCAAATAGCGCTCCGAGTTGTCTTCCTTGAGTCGGCGGCACATCTCCAGCCCGGACATGCCGGGGAGCAGCACGCTGGTCAACACCAGCTCGAAGGTATGCTTGCGACACAGCGACAGGGCGCTCTCGGCGTTGTGGGCGGACACGACCCGAAAGCCCCGGCCGGTCAGGGCGGCGCGCACCACATGGAGCAGGGTGCGGCCGCCGTCGACGAAAAGGATTTCACGGGGTCCGGCGACGGTCGTCCGTGCGGCCAGTGTATTTCCAAGGTCCGTGACCACCTGGGCCAGATTCAGACGATTGACCGGATGGAGGTCGGAGCCGAGCGGCGAGCAGGCCAGGTCGCGCTCCTCCGTGGTCTCGTCAAAAGGGCGCAGGCACAGGATGGGCAGTTCCCGGCCCAGAGTCCTGCCGGCGGCGCGGACCTGTTCCAGGAGATTGACGCAGGCCAGCGCGGCGTAGGAATCCTGGACGAGCACGGCGTCAGGGGGCGGATCGGCCGTGGCCAGGGCGGCCGGGGCTTCCTCAGGGGACAGGAATCGGTAATCGACCCCGACGGCGAGGTAGATCTTGCTCAGAAACGCCCGGTAAAAGACGATGTCGATGATGTTATAGACCAGCATCACCCACTCCACCCCGGCGACCCGCGGCACAAGGGCCAGGCAACGGCCTGACGGCCAGGGGTCGGGCAAGCCCGACTCCTGCCCGATCCGGGGAAGGAAAATGCGCCTGACCGGTCACACGCGGCACAGCCGGGCCGACACGCCGTCCGGACCGGCTTCGATGCGCGCATAGCCGCCGGCGGCCGACAATCCGGGATTAACGATGCTGGTGCGGCCGATGGCGTCCAGAGCAGCGGATTCGTGAATATGCCCGGTGAGGCAGACGTCGGGCTGGACGCGTTCGATAAACGCCCGCACGGCCTGGCTGCCCACGTGGGTTCCGCCGCCGACCTTGTCCGTGGCCGTGCCGTAGGGCGGAGTGTGGCAGACGAGCACCAATCGCGGGCAATGGGCCACGGCGGCATGGGCGGCCTCGAGCCAAGCGGTGATGCGGTCCTCGCCGGCTTCGCTCGGCGTGCCGAAGGGCGTCGGCGTGGACCAGCCGCAGCCGAAAAATCCCACGCCCTGGCTGGTGACGCGGCCGGTGGCGTGGAGGTTTATGCCCTCGCCCGTGAGGTAGGCATCCACCTCGGCCTTGTCCATGTTGCCGATCTGGGCGAAAAGGACGGGATTGCGGCCGCGCGCGGCCTCGATGACCCGCTTGGCCGCGGCCGCGCCGCCCTTGACGGTCAGGTCGCCGCTTATGACGAGGCCCGCCGCCGCCTCGATATCGGGGATGCGGGACAGGGCCGAAACATCATCGTGGATGTCGCCCACCCCAATCCAGAACGCGCTGTCGGTCATCGCTGCCTCCCTTGCGGCCAAGGCCGAACACCCGCCCTTCCCCTGGCGGGACTTGCCTGTTACTATGAAACGGTTGTGAAAACATTGCAACCGGTTCGACCGACTCGAAGCGCCATGGACAGCACACCCGATCCGGCCAAGGCCGACCTTCGCCGGCAGATGCGTGCCCGGCGCGCCGCCCTGAGGCCGCAGGAAGTCGCCCTGGCCAGCCAGGCCGTGGCCGAGCGTGTGCTGGCCTTGCCGGCCTACCGGGCGGCGCGCGAAGTGGCGGCCTATCTGCCCGTCAAAAACGAGGTGGACGCGGCCATCGTGGCCAGGCAGGCCCTGGCCGACGGCAAACGGCTGCTGTTGCCGCGCTGTCGCGACGACGCTCCGGGGTTGCTGGATTTTGGCTGCGTGTCCTGCCTGACCGACGTCGTGCCCGGCCGCTTCGGCATCCTGGAGCCCCGGGAGGCGGTCTGCCGCCCGCCTGAGGCCTATGCCCCGGACCTGATCCTGGTCCCGGGCCTGGCCTTTGACCGGCTCGGACGACGGCTGGGCTTCGGCGGCGGTTACTACGACCGGCTGCTGGCCCTGCCCCTGGCCGCCCGGGCCTTTTCCGTCGGATTGGCCTTCGCGTTCCAGCTCCTGGACGCCCTGCCGGCCGATCCTTGGGACCAACCCGTCAACGCCGTCGTCACCGAACGGCAAACCATCCTCATACCATCATGAACTGCATCCCATTCGCCTTTCCGGACATTCCGGGCGTGGCTTGTTGTTTCGGGACCGGCCCTGCGACCATGGCCTTTACCGGCGCGGCCGACCCCCAGGCCGTAGCCGCCGTCAGAACCGGCCTCATGGCCGAACTGGGCTTTCGCGCCTGGCATTCCCTGCGCCAAGTGCATGGCGTGAACATGATTTTCGAGCCGGAATTCGAGACGCTCTCCCGCCCGAGCATCGAGGCCGGCGACGGCATGACCGAGACGCGCCCGGGGCACGCCCTGGCGATCAAGACCGCCGACTGCCAGCCGGTGCTCATCGCGCACGCCTCGGGCCGCTACGTCATGGCGCTGCATGTCGGCTGGCGGGGCAATGTGCAGGATTTCTGCGGCCGGGCGGTGCGTTCGTTTTGCGTGCGCTACGGGTTGGCCCCGGGCGAGCTTTCGGCCGTGCGCGGC
>JBKICS010000225.1:0-3284 GCA_046567015.1 Acidobacteriota bacterium
GGGGGCGGGGTCTTGCCCGAGCCGCAAAGCGCCCCCATGAGCAGCGGGGAAAGCAGCGCCGCCAGGAGAAGGGGCAGAAAGGGCAGGGTGCGCGTGGCGTTCATGGCGGACTCCTTACTTTTTGGCCGCAGCCGGCTGCGGCGGAAAACCGCCGGGAGCGGGCTTGGGCTCGGGGGCCTTGGCCGCGGCCGGGGCCGGTTCGGGCTCCAGGGGATAGATGGCTTCGGTGGGGGCCTGGTAGCGTTGTTCGAGCCTGGGCGCGGCCGGATTCTGCGCTGTCGGCGCGGGGGGCGCGGTTCGCTGCGTCTTGGACGACGCCACCGGGCGCCTGGGCTTTCTGACCCGCTTTGCTCGGCGCCGGGTCGGCCGGGACACGAACGGTTGGGCCTGGATGGACGGCGTCGGCGGTTGGGACGCGTCGCGGATGGAGAGCGTGGTCGGAATGGGGGCGGGCGTGTCGGCCCCGGCCGTTTCCGGCCGGAGGAGATCGGTCGCGGCAACTAGGACCAGGACGGCCAGGGCGGCGGTGAACAGGCGGACGGCGGTCATGGCGGTTTCCTCCCCGGGACATTCCCCGTGCCTTGATCATCGGCCGAATGCGCCAAATCTTTACGGTGGCCCCCTTCATCTCTCGCCGGTGGGGGCTTGCCTATCTGCCCAAGAAGTGTTTTATGGAAATACAAGGTGTTGTTCGTCCCCGCCGGTTTGGGCAACCCCGACCCGACCGCCTCCGGACAGACCCATCGGGGTTTACAAGGAGAATAAGACATGGCTAAGCAATTGGAAATCTACAAGTGCGAACTGTGCGGCAATATCGTTGAAGTCCTCCACGGCGCGGACGGCGAGCTGGTCTGCTGCGGCCAGCCCATGAAGCTCATGACCGAGAACACCGTGGACGCCGCCAAGGAAAAACACGTCCCGGTCATCGAAAAAATCGACGGCGGCTATCTGGTCAAGGTCGGCGCCGTGGCCCATCCCATGGAAGAGAAGCATTACATCGAGTGGATCGAGCTTATCGCCGACGGCAAGGCCTACCGGGCCTTCCTCAAACCCGGCCAGGCTCCCGAAGCCAAGTTCTGCATTGAGGCGGCAAGCGTCGCCGCCCGTGAGTACTGCAACATCCACGGTCTGTGGAAGAAGGACTAACGATGCTGTCCAAGACCATGGAAAAGGCTATCAACGACCAGGTGCACTGGGAGTTGTATTCCGCCTATTTGTACGTATCGATGGCCACCTACTTCGAGGACAAGGGGCTCATGGGCTTTGCCAACTGGCTGCACGTGCAGGACCAGGAGGAGAAGTTTCACGCCCAGAAATTCTACAACTACATCGTGGAGCGCGGCGGCCGGGTCATCCTGCAGGCCATCGAAGCCCCGCCCCATGACTGGGCCTCGCCCCTGGCCGTCTTTGAAGACGCCCTGGCCCACGAGCAGGGCGTCACCGCCCGCATCTACAAGCTCATGGATCTGGCCCTGGAAGAACGCGACCACGGCACGGCCTCGTTTCTCAAGTGGTTCATCGACGAGCAGGTGGAGGAAGAGGCCAGCGTGGCCGACGTGATCTCCAAGCTCAAGCTGGTGGACCAGACGCCGGGCGGAGCGTTCATGCTCGACAAGGATCTGGCCACCCGGGTGTTCACGCCGCCGGTTGGCGCCTAGTCGCACCGTAACGGATCCGGCGGCTCGTTTTCCTGCGAGCCCCGCCGTTTCCAAGAAGGTCTGGGAACCGCCGGGCGCACAGGCCGGACGCAACCCGGGCAACCCCGTGCCGGCTGTCCGGCGCACCGTACGCTAAGGCCGCCCGCGCCCGTCGTGGGCGGCCTTTTGTTGTCGCCGCGAGGGAGGGAGCATGGCCGAGTCATCCATCAATATCGTCATCGGCGGCGCAGCCGGCCAGGGACTGGTCACCGTGGGCGAGTTCCTGTCCCGGGCACTGGTCCGGGCCGGCTACGCCATCGTCGTCACCCAGGACTACCAGTCGCGTATCCGGGGCGGACACAACACCTTCGCCATCCGCGTCGACTCCGAACGCGTCCTGGCCCCCACCGAGACCATCGACCTGCTGGTGGCGCTGTCCGCCGAGACCTTGCCCCTTTTCCGCGACCGGCTCTCGCCGCGCGCCCTGGTGCTGGCCGATACGGCTCAGGATCTGACCGGCGTGCCCGGGCTGGCCATTCCCTACAAGGCCCTGTGCCCCAAGCCGCTGTATGAAAACATGGCCGCCCTGGGCGTCATCGGTTCGCTGCTGTGCCTCGATCCGGCCTGGATCAGCGGGCTTGTCCGAGAGAAATTCGCCGCCAAGGGCGAGGCGGTCGTCGCCGCCAACCTGGAGGTCTTTGCCGCCGCCATGGACTGGACCGCCGCAAACGACGCCTCTTTTGCCTGCCTGGCCCCGCCCACGCGGGCCGGCACGCGGCTTCTGCTTCACGGCAACGAGGCCATCGCCCTGGGCGCGCTGGCCGCCGGCGTCAATTTCTCTTCCTTTTACCCCATGACGCCGGGCACCTCGGTCATTCAGACGATCATCGACCAGGCCGACCCCCTGGGCGTGGTCGTGGAGCAGGCCGAGGACGAGATCGCGGCGGTCAACATGGCCGTGGGCGCGTCCTATGCCGGAGCCCGGCCGCTCGTTTCCACCTCCGGCGGCGGCTTTGCCCTCATGGTCGAGGGCGTGTCCCTGGCCGGCATGCTCGAAACCCCGGTGGTCATCGTGGTAGCCCAGCGACCGGGTCCGGCAACCGGGCTTCCCACCCGCACCGAGCAGGCCGACCTCGACTTGACGCTTCATGCCGGCCACGGCGAATTTCCCCGGGCCATCTTCGCCCCGGGCGACGTGTCCCAGTGTTTTCATCTGGCCTACCGGGCCGTGGATGCGGCCGAGCGGTTCCAGTCCCCGGTGTTCATCCTCACCGACCAGTTCCTGGCCGACTCCTACCGCGACGTGCCGCCCTTCGACCTGACCGATCTGCCCCCGGTGGCCCGGCCGCTGACCAGTGTGGAGGACGCCGCCGGGTACGAACGCTATGCCGTGACCCCGGACGGGGTCTCGCCGCGCCTTCTGCCCGGTTTCACCGAGGCCGTCGTGGTCCTGGACAGCGACGAGCACACCCCGGACGGGCACATCACCGAAGATCTGGCCGTGCGCGTAACCATGCAGGACAAGCGCATGCGTAAGCTTGACGGGCTGACCCGGGCCGCGCTGCCGCCGGATATCTACGGCGAAGCGGCCGGGGCCACGCTTATTGCCTGCTGGGGCTCGACCCTGGGCGCGGCCCTGGAAGCCGC
>JBKICS010000226.1:0-5738 GCA_046567015.1 Acidobacteriota bacterium
CGCTTTTGCTTCTGGCCAAGGCCAGAAGCAAAAGCGCCCCCCAAACAGTTTGGATACGGGGAAGGAAAGAGCGCGGGGCGCAGGCCAGGTGGGGTTTGCAAAGGGGCTCAGCCCCTTTGCCCGCCGGAGGCTTCTTCTCCTATCGCAACAACAGCGTCCGCCAGGGCAGCCCGACCGAGGGCGGCGGCAGCGCGGCCGGCTGGATGAGCAGGGCGCTGGCCTCCCCCAGGTCCGGCCGGCCGTTTCGCAGGCCAAGCAGCATCGTGGCCGCGTCGCCGGCCGAAATTCCGATTGTCTTGTCGCGCTGCTCGATGCGCGAGGTGTGCCGGTTGCCCGCGCCGTAATACAAACGCACCGCACCGGACGGATACAGCCGAGCCGCCACGTTGACCGGCCGGGCGTCGGCCATGGTGGCCGCCTTCCAGACGATGGTCACGCCGGAGGCGCTTGCGGCAACCGCGATGTCGTTGCCGTCCCCGGCCGTGGTCAGCCGGTCCCAGAGCGGAGCCACGGCCACGCTCTCGGCCAGACCGTTCACGGAATTGTAGCCGCCGGTGTCCGTGGGGTTCCCGAATGAGACGAGGCCGTGGCTGGACACGTAAGCCGTGGTGTAGGTCTGGCCGCCCAGTGGAAAGGCGAAGGGCAGGGTCAGAGGCCAGGACCGATTGACGGCTTTCCATCCTTGAGGGGTAGCTCCAGTCGGGAAGGCGTCGCCCACCTCGTATTGGGCGTAGCCGCCGTGGATCGGGGCCGGGGCCGAGGGGTACTGTCCGCCAAGGGCGATCTGGCGGCCGAGGTTCCAGGGGTTGCTGTAGTAGGACGGGTGCTCGCCGGTGTTGTCGCCGTTTGCATCCAGCGTTTCAGCCTGCACGCTGTCCTTGGCCAGGGCGTAGGCGTAGGCTTCCTCCAGGGTCACAATGCCGTCCCCGTTGCTGTCGCCCTTGGAGGCGTCGGCCAGGGCCTGGGTGACGTAAAAGGAAAATTCGTCGTACTCGCCGGAATTCATGCTGTAGGACAATTCCCAGAACCGGGCGGCGGACATTAGTACCCGGTTGGGGCCTTTAAGCGGCTCGATCATGCCGCCGGAATAGCACTGCTCGAAAATAGCCACGGTGGCCTTGGTGGTCACCTTGTTCACCTCGGCGGCAAATTCCGTGTTGGTGATGGATTCGTTCCAGAGATAGAGCACGACGTTGCTATTGGCATACGGGCTGGGATTGTCGTCGCCGGCCCCGCCGTGGTCGGTGGTGAAGAGGTACAGGATGTCCTGGCTGCCGAGCTTGCCGGCCAATTCGTTGAAAACGGCGGTGATGTTGGCCTTGGTGGCGCTGTAGCCGATGTCCGCGACGGTGTCGCCGTTGAGGTCGACGTTGGAATTCTCCCCGAGGGAGTTGTCTATGGCCGGATCGGTGCCGTCGGCAAAGAGCACGTAGATGTGATCTTGGAGAAAACCGTTGTTTTTGAGCGTGGTAAAGAAATAGGCGCAGTCGTTCCAGTAGCGAATATGGTTGTTGGCCTGGTCGTAGCCGCCGGAGATGATGACGGCGTAGCGGTGGCTGGCGTCGGTGGCAGTGGCGGTGTCGGCGGCGGCGGCCGGGGCGTTCCTGATGACGGCCGCGGCGTGCGGCCAGGTCGTCAGTTCCGTGAATCCGGCCATGTCCTTGGGCGGCGTACGGGCGCTGACCACCCGGATTTCGCCGTCGGCCCCGACCAGGGCGAAGCGGCAGCCGTGTTCCCAGTTGGCTGTTGGCGCGTCGTCGATGAAAAAGAGCCAGCCCGGGCCGCCGGACAGGGTGACGGTCGTGCGCCACAGGGCGACCGTCACCCTGTCGGCCGCCGGCGTAACCGCCGCGTAGACCCGGCGACCTTGCAGGGAGTGGCCGAGTAGCCGGTGGGTCAGGGCGGCCGTCGCCGCCTCCAGGCTGTCCACCGGGGCCGCGTCGGTTGCCTGGGCCGGGGCGGCAACCGGCACGAGTCCGGCCGGCAGTTCGCTTACCGGGGCGAACCGGGTGGTTCCGTCCTCGGCCACGAAGGCCACGCGTTTGCCGCCGTCCGGCAGGACCAGGCCGAACAGCCAGCCCGGCCCCTGGCCGAGCCGGACGCTGCGGCCGTCCAGGACCAGACTGATTTCGCCGCTGCGCGGCGCGGGGTCGCCGCGCAGCGCGGCTTGCCCTGCCGAGCGGGGAGCCTGGGCCAGCAGCCGGTCGCGGGCCTGGTCGAAGGTTTCGATGTCGGCGGCCCGGGCCGGGCCGGCCACGGCCACCAGGCAGGCGGCCAGAGCCAGGATGCGAAGCAGGCCGCGCAGGAACATGGGGGCCTCCTAATGAAAGAGAGGGTTTTTCTTTGCGTCCGACCAGGGGAGACAGTCGGGAGACAATCGCCGCGAAACGCGGCCGATCAGCCCATGCGCCGGGCGTAGAGCAGGATGTCCTGCTGGGAGAGCAGGCCGGCCAGGTTGCCGTCGGCCTCGCACACGGCCAGCCGGCGAACGCCCTTTTGCCGCATGTAGAGAATCACCTTGTAGACCATGGCGTCCGCCGGCACGCAGATCACCGGTTTGCTCATGTGGACGGAGAGGGGATCGGCCAGGTGTTCGGGGCGTCCCATGATGGTGCGCAGGGCGTCGCGTTCGGTGAAGATGCCGACCACCTTGCCGTCGGCAACCACCAGGACGCTGCCGTCGTTTTGCGCGCGCATGTGGTCAAGCGCTGCCTGCAACGTTCGATCCGGGGACAGCCGTATGGGTTCGACCCGCATGAGCGCCCGGCAATCGACGTTTTCCACCATGAAATCCACGGCCAGGGCGTCCACGAGTTCCGTGTCCGTGACCAGCCCCAGCAGTGAGCCGCCGATGTCCACCACGGGCAGATGCCGGGTATGGCGCTCCAGCATCTGCTTGAGGGCCTCGTCCACGTCCAGATTCTTGGGGATGCCGCCGGCATTGCGGGAGATAAGCTCGCGCACGGGTGTGGATGGATCGAGATCGACGTCCAGGCGGCGCACCAGTTCCCGCTCGGTGATAAAGCCGACGACCTTGGCCCCGGTCACAGCCGCCAGGCAACTGACGTCGGCGCTGATCATGAGACCGGCGGCCTGGCTCACCGTGGCGTCGGCAGGAACGATGTGCGGCCTTTTGGCCAATTCGCCAACCCGGCGTTTGAACATGGCGGTTCCTGGAAAAGGGAAAGAGTAGCCGAGCATCAACCGGAAAAACGAGAAAGTCAAGGAATCGCGAGGAAAAGTCCGGTTGATGCGGCTTGCCCGAGGGCTGTGATTCCGCTAGTCAATAGGCAAACTCGGTTTTGCGGGAGTATGTGGCCATGAACCGTGACGGTGTCCGATCCTCTCCGGCGGAAACGCCTGCCTTCGTCGCCCGATTGCTGGAGCTGGGCCAGCCCCGCCGTGACCGGCTGGCCAAGACGGCCTCCCCGGCCCGACCGGCCGCGTCCCTGGCTCCGGCCGGCCGGCGCTCCCTGGCCGATATCAATCCCCCGCCCCTGCCCGAAGCCTATCTGGCCCTGCGCCGCACGGTGGAAGACCCCATGAGCGGCGCGGCCGAGGTGGCGGCGGCGGTTTCCAAGGATCCGAGCCTGGTGGCCTATGTGCTGCGCCTGGCCAACAGCCCGCTGTACGCGCCCATCGCGCCGGTGGAGACCGTGAGCCGGGCCGTGAGCCTGATCGGCCTGGCCGAGATCGTCAACCTTGCGGCCGGGGCCGTGCTGTCGCGGCTCTTCGAGAAGCCGCCCAGGCCCGAACTGTTGTCCCTGCCGGATTTCTGGCGGCATGCCGTGGCCGTGGGCATGCTGGCCCAGGCCCTGGCCCGGCGGCGCGACGAAGCTCCAAGCGAACGGTTTTTCGTGGCCGGGCTGCTTCACGACATGGGCCGGCTGGTGCTGGCCGTGGCCGAACCCGATCTGGTCGCCGCCGTCATCGCCCGGGCCGCGGGCGGGCGCATTTCCATGGACGCGGCCGAACGCCTGGAACTGACTTTCGACCATGCCGCCCTGGGCGGCCGCATCTGCGAGAAGTGGCGGATGTCGGACAGCCTCATCGAGGGCGTGGCCGGCCATCACGATCCGTCCCTGTGTCCGGAAAGCATGGTTGCCGCCGCCGTCCATGTGGCCGATTTCATGGCCAATGCCCTGGGCGTACGGACGCAGCCGGCCGCCGCGCTGCCCCGGTTCGCTCCCAGAACCCTGGCCCTTTTCAATCTGGACAAGGCCGACCCCCAGGAGTTCGTCGAGCTCCTCGACGAAGGCCTCGCGGCCATGGCCGCGCTGTTCGCGCCCTGACCGCCCAAGCGAGACGCGCCGCCCGCGCCGTCGCCGGGATGCCCAAGGGGCCGCGCTCCCCTGGCCGGAGGGCAATATGGAGGGACAGGCCAAGCCTGCGCGCGGTCCGCGCCGTGGCCGGCCGGAGCCCTTGCCAATCCCGGGGCGGGGCGCTATGGTCAGCGAAAATGGAGCGAAACGCCATGCGCGTGCCGACGATTTCCCTGACGCCCCTGGCCGGGGCCGCCATCAACGACATGATCCTTGAACTCATGGCGCTTTCCGGCGAACGCCGCCGGGCCGAAATGGCCCAGTTCCTCGAAAACGGCCGCAGTACGCAAAGCGACATCATGACTTCCGCCCTGTGCGGCATGATCCTTCGCGCCTCTGCCTAAGGTCCACCCCATCCCATGAAATACCTTTCCCTGCTGTGTGTGATCTGTTGCCTCGCCCTTGCTCCCGTGCCCGCTGCCGCCAAAACCGATCCGCCGGCCAAACACGCCGCCAAGAAAGATCCTCCAGCCAAGCACGCCGCCAAGAAAGAGGGCAAGAAACACGAGCCCGCTCCGGTCGATACCGGACAAAAAGGCGACAAGATCGAAGTGCCGGGCCGGGTCATCAAGGAGCCCAATGCCTTCAACGGCATCAAGTGGGGCACGGGCATGGCCGCCATCCCGGATCTGAACGTGGTCGAGCGCGAGGGCCAGGCCGCCTACGCCACGGCCGAGGGCGTGGTCTACCGCATCGGCGATGCCTTTCTGTCCGGCGTCGTCTACGGGTTCTGCCAGGATCGCTTCGCGGCGGTGATGGTGGAGTACAAGGGCAGAAAGGCCCACGAGAGCATCAAGAAATTCCTGATGGAGAAATATTCCAAGCCGGTCGATCTGGAAGATCGCGGCCTGGATCTGGGCTGGCCCATCGGCAACGTGCTCATCCGCATGCTCTTTGACCCGGACAAGGACACCGGAACGCTCAGCTATTTCTACCAGCCCCTGTACGCCCCTTGCGGCGAAGCCAAGGCCGCGCCGTGAAGCCCGGGTTGACCGCGCTATTAGCCCTGGCCTCCTGCCTGCTGCTCCCCCTGGGAGCCATGGCGGCGGCCAAGGAGACGGTTCCGACCGTCAAGACCCCTGTCTCGGCCGCCAAGGCCCCTGTCGCCGCCGATACGGCCCCGGCCGCCGCCAAGGGCGGCTTTGCCGACAAGAACGCCAATTCCGCCGAAAAAGGCCGCAGCCTGGCCTTTAACAAGCAGAATATCTACATGTATTTCCGGCAGGTGGATGAGGCCAAGAACAAGCTGCCCGAGGACATGCCCTACCAGGAACTGCGCGACCGGCAGTGCCATCTTTATGCCAGCGTGCTCAAGCAATCGGGCCATGATTTCGAGGCCACGGTCTTAAACGCCATCGAGTTTTCCGAAAAGGGCGGCAACCGCCTGGACGACCCCCGCTTCATGTTCCTGGCCGG
>JBKICS010000227.1:0-5667 GCA_046567015.1 Acidobacteriota bacterium
GGCGATGCGTCCCCGGACGACGAGGATCCGCTGCCGGCCGACGGCAACGACGAGGCCTTGCCCCGCAAACCCGGCCCGAACGACGACCGCATCCGCAAACTGGCCATCCCGGCCCGGGAACTCGATATCCTGGTGGACCGGGTGGGCGAACTGGGCATCGCCCAGGCCCGGCTCGGCGGTCTGGCCCAGCGACGGCAGGATCCGGAACTGCGGGACGTGGCCGAGGAGGTGGAACGGCTCTCGGCGCTGTTGCGCGATCAGGTGCTGGGGCTGCGCATGCTGCCCATCAAGGTGAGTTTCCCCAAATACCGCCGGCTGGTGCGCGACGCCTGCGCGAGCCTTCGCAAGGACGCCGACCTGATCATGGCCGGGGAAAACACCGAGCTCGACAAGGCCGTCATCGAGCAGCTCAACACCCCCTGCATCCATCTGCTGCGAAACGCCGTGGACCACGGCATAGAGGCCCCGGAGGTGCGCGAACACCTGGGCAAGCCCCGCCGGGGAACCATCACCCTGTCCGCCCGCCAGGAAGGCTCGGACGTGGTCATCGCCGTGGCCGACGACGGCGGGGGCATCGACGCCGCCAAGCTCTGGCGCAAGGCCCAAGCCTGCGGACGCATCGAGCCCGGCCGCCCCTTCGACCCCGCCGCCGCCCTGGACCTCATTTTTCAGCCCGGCCTGTCCACCGCCGAGACCGTGGGCGCGGTGTCGGGCCGGGGCGTGGGCATGGACGCCGTGCGCGAGGGCATCGCCGCCCTTCGCGGCCGCATCGAGGTGCAAAGCGCGCCCGGGCGCGGCTCCACCTTCACCCTGCGCCTGCCCGTGTCCCTGGCCATCATCGACTGCCTGGAAGTGCACTGCGCCGGGGAAGCCTATTACCTCCACCTCGACTACGTCGAGGAATGCCTGGAGCTGCCGCCCTCGGTCAGGCTCAAGCACGGCCGGGGCGTCATGGAACATCGCGGCCTGGCCATGCCGCTTTTGTCCCTGCGCCGCTTTTTCGAGCTCGAAACGGACGAGGCCGCAACCCCCCATGTGGTCACCGTGCGCCAGGAAGGCAGCCGGGCCGGCATCGTGGTCGACGCCGTGGTCGGCCGCAAGCAGGCCGTGCTCAAACACCTGGGCCGGGCCCTGGGCAAGGTGGAGGGCGTGCTTGGCGGCACCGTCACCGAGGCCGGCGAGATGGCTCTGGTGCTCGATGTGCCGGGCCTGCTCCAGACTGCCCTGCAATCCTTCCAGTCCGGCCAAACAGCCGGCAAAACCCCGTCGGAGAAGCACCATGCCGCGCGCGCTCATCGTTGACGACAGCCGCTACCAGCGCCACCTGATCATCCAGGCCCTCTCCGGCCTGTTCGAAACCGAGGAAGCGGCCGACGGCCGGCAGGCCGTGGTGCAATTCGCCGCCGCCCGCGAGGCCGGACGCCCCTTCGATCTGGTGGTCATGGACATCCTCATGCCGGTTCTGAACGGCCACGAGGCCCTGGCCGGCATCCGCCGCCTGGAACGGGAAGCCGCCGGCCCTGCCGAGGCGGCCCCCACTCCGGCCGTCATGCTCTCCAGCCTCGACGATCCGGCCAACATGCTGCGCGCCCAGTTTGATTCCGGCGCCCAGGCCTATGTGACCAAGCCCTTCGAGGCCAAAACCCTGCTCGAAGCCCTGGCCAGCCTCGGTCTGGCCGACAGCGCCTTAAGCGATGCCCTCGACGAGGGCCTCCTGGAGAGCGACATTCCATGCAAGGCCTTTTAGATCGCTTTCCCGATCACAAACTCCGCTTTCTCAACGTGGCCCAGGGCATCCTGGTGGACTGCCCCACCGTGGCCCACACAGTGCTCGGCTCCTGCGTGTCCGTGACCTTTTTCGCCCCCAAGGCCGGGCTGGCCGCCATCTTCCACGCCTTGCTGCCCCGGGCCGCCGAATACCGGCTCCACGATCCGGAGCAGGCCCCGTACAAATTCGTCGATACGGCCATCGCCCTGCTCGCGGCCCGTTTCGCCCGGCGCGGGGTGGCCTTCTCGGACATCGAATGCAAGGTCTTCGGCGGGGCCAGCGCCCTTTTCGCCGAGGAGCTCTCGGTTGGCCGCAAAAATGTCGAGGTGGCCTTCGCCACCCTGTCCGATCTGGGCTTGCGGGTGGCCGCCTCCAATGTCGGCGGCGACGCCGGCCGCAAGATCGTGTTTTCCACCTCCACCGGCGATATCTTCATGCGCATGCTGCGAACCGGGGGCCGCAAGTAAGGGCCAATATCCGCGACAACGCCAGTTCCCCGTTTCTTGCATGCCAGTCCCGGTCGGCCCGCACCATCGTAAACGCCTCGCCCGACCCAAGGAGTATCCCATGCCCTCCCCTTCCCTGCCAAACATCCGCATCCAGGCCGCCGTGGCCGCCTTGGCCCTGCTTACCCTGGCCGGCGTCGTCTGGCTCGGCATTGCCGTCGAACGCACCCGCACCGAACTGGCGGACATGGAGCGTTCCCTGGCGGCCCTGAGCCTTGCCGCCGCCGCTCCGACCCAAGCCCCTCCGGCCGCCGCCCAGCAGGAAGCCCTGGCCAAGCTGGCCGCCGACGTGGCCGGGCTGGCCGCCAAGATTGACGCCCAAAACGCGGACCAGGCCAAGGCCGCCAGCCGGCATTCGGCGGAAATCAAGGCCCTGGCCGGCCGCATCGAGAGCGCCCTGGCCGCCGCCAAGCCGGCCGCCCCGGCCAAGCCGGCCACCGCCAAGGAATCCCGCGCCAGCGGCAAAAACAGCCGCCCCGCCGGCGACGCTCCGCCCCCCTACTACGGCCCCGGCTACCCGGCCTGGCCGACGTACTAGGGTCGCCTCCTCGAAGAGCGTCTTTGCGTATCTTTTGGAATCTACCAAAAATACTTATTTATTCTCAATAGATACTGTTATATCTATTGGAAGGAGCCTCACTCGCCGCCCACGGGAAGCCCTTTCGCCGAAGGCTTCCGCGCCCTCGGGCGGAGCGGCCCTTGCGGTGCGCACTGCAAGCCACGCCACACGATTCACAGTGTTTAGTTAAACTCCACTGGCAGCCGTTGCGGCGCGCGCGGGAACCCCCGCACGTCTCGGGAAATCCCTGTCGCAAAGACGTACATGGGATTCTATTTCCGCGTCATGGCGGCAGGATAGCGTTGACGGGATTTCTTTTTCATGGAATTTGGGACGCATTCTCGGGCGTTCTGGTGGCGTAACAAGACCGGAACTCTCCAATCCTGGCGCTTCGACCGAGGCCGTCAGGCACTCCAGGAGCCCCCATGCACGACCACGCCCAATCCCTGCTGGTGCATTTTCGCCGGGCCGAAGAAATCAAGGCCGCCTCCCTGGCCTACCCGTCTCATACCCTGCGGCCGGACCAGCACCTTTTTCTCGAACTGCTGCTGACCCGGGCGCTCTATCCCCTGACCGGTTATCTCGCCCGGGCCGATTTCGAAAGCGTGCTGTCCGGCATGCGCCTGACCGACGGCCGGCTCATGCCCTGGCCGGTCAGCCTCGACGTGGCGGCCGGCCTGGGCCAGAAACTGGCCGTCGGCGACTGTCTGGCCCTGCGCGACGCCGAGGGCTTCATGCTGGCCGTGCTCATGGTCAGCGAAACCTGGCCGGCCGATCCCGTGGCCGAGGCCTCGGCGCTGTTTGGCGTTGCCGACCCCGCGACCCATCCCGGCGCGGCCGCCTACGTGGCCGAGGCCGGGGCCGTGCGCGTGGCCGGCGAGGTGGTCGGCCTGGCCCTGCCCCCCCATGCCGATTTCCCAGATCTGCGCCTGACCCCGGCCCAGATCCAGACGCTTTTTCAGCACCGGGGCTGGCGCAGCGTCCTGGCCTGCCCCACCACCGGCATCCCGCATCTGGCCGACAAGGCCGCGATCCAGCGGGCGGCCAAGAACATCGGCGCGCGGGCGCTGCTGGTGCGGCCGGTCGGCGAGGCCATGGCCGGCGGCGCGGCCCATTTCGCCGGGGTGCGCTGCACCGGGCATTTCGCCGCCTCCTTTCCCAAGGCCACGGCCCAGCTCGTCCTGCTCCCCCTGCCTCAGCCCGGGGCCGGTCCAAGGCAAGCCCTGTTCGAAGCCGTCATTCACGGCAACCTCGGGGCCAGCCACACCCTGGTCGCCCGCGACCAGAACGATCCCCGGGACGCGGCCGGAGGGCCACTGTATCCCTTGGGCGCGGCCCAGGAGCTGGTGGCCGCCCACGAGGTCGAAACCGCCGTGACCATGGTCGCGGCCGAGCCCATGGTCTATGTCGAGGAAAAGGCCCAGTACGAGCCCGAGGAAGCGGTGTCGCCCGAGGAAACGGTGCGCCGCCTGGAAGCCGGGGAATTCTCCCGACGCCTGGAATTCGATCTGGCCGTGCCGGACTGGTTCGCCCTGCCGGAGATCGTGGCCGAATTGCGGTCGGTCTTTCCGCCGCGCTCGAAACAGGGATTTACCCTGTTTATGACCGGCCTGTCCGGGGCCGGCAAATCCACCCTGGCCAAGATCCTCTACGTCATGTTCATGGAGCGCCGCGTGCGGCCGGTGACCCTGCTCGACGGCGACATCGTGCGCCGGCATCTGTCCAGCGAGTTGACTTTTTCCCGCGAGCACCGCAATCTCAATATTGCCAGAATCGGCTACGTGGCCAGCGAGATCACCAAAAACGGCGGCATCGCCATCTGTGCCCCCATCGCGCCCTACGCCTCGGCCCGGCGGGTGGCCCGGGAACTGGTGTCGCCCCACGGCGGTTTCGTGGAAATCCACGTATCCACGCCCATCGCCGTTTGCGAGCAGCGCGACCGGAAAGGTCTGTACGCCAAGGCGCGGGCCGGACTCATCAAGGACGTGACCGGCATCGACGATCCGTACGAAGTGCCCGAGCATGCGGAGCTGGTGCTGGACACCACGGCGCTCTCGCCCGGCGAGGCGGCCCAGGAAGTGCTGCTCTACCTGGAGGCCCAGGGCTACATGGGCTAGCCGGGCTCTCCCGACGCGCGGCGGGAAGTTCCGGCCGGCCGCCTGCCGCCCGGGCGCGCCGATGGGACAACGGGTTCGTCAGACACTGCAACACCAGGAGTCACCCATGACCGATACGCCCAACACAATGCTCGACACCGCCG
This sequence comes from Acidobacteriota bacterium, assembly GCA_046567015.1. GTDB lineage: Bacteria > Desulfobacterota > Desulfovibrionia > Desulfovibrionales > Desulfovibrionaceae > Solidesulfovibrio. The sequence continues at coordinate 5,094 of JBKICS010000227.1, forward strand.
CCTATCTCGAAGCCCTCGATTTCGCCCGGAGCCTGCGCGCTCCCGGAAAACCCCTCGATTTCCCGGACTACGCCCAATACATCCGGCTCGTGGCCGAACGGGCCGTCATTGATCTGGCGGCCTACGAAGGCGACCTGGACGATTTCCAGGAACTCCCCGAGCCCTACGAACTCGCCTACCTCACCGTGCGCCTGGAACGGCTGCAACGGCGCATCAAGGCCGAAAAGGGCGTTGACGTTCGGGAATTGTAGCCGCGGGAAACCCGCCGGGGATGCTACCGGCCGGGAGGCAGGCCAGGCCGGCCTGGAGCGCCGCGCCCCGGCGCGGTTCTGGATCAGAAGACGCAGGTCGGCCGGGAAACGGCCGACCTGCGCCGCCTGGGCATTTGCCGCAAGGCGTGGCCGGGGACCGGGCCGAAGGCATCAGGCGCCACGGCTGGCCCCTCGTCTGTGGGCGTTTGCCGCAAGGCGAGGCCGGGGACCGGGCCGCCGCAAAACGCGTTACCCGGATTGCCGCGCCGAAGCGGCAATCCATCCGGCCGGTGTCCCGGCCGGGGGAGAATTCCATTCGTCGT
>JBKICS010000228.1:0-5511 GCA_046567015.1 Acidobacteriota bacterium
GGTCATTCGGTCGGTTGGGGGGAGTAGCCGTTTGAGGGGAACCAGCGTTGCTGCGGCGGCAAGGCGAGAGGGATCGCCTTACCGCCGTTCGACTGTCCGGCGCGATTGCGCCGTTGCCCCGGGGCGGCGGGATAAACCTGCTATTGCACGTGGTTGTTCGGCTTGACGACCGGGCTGCCGGCAAAAGGCGAAGGCTTCTCGGGGGCGGAGGCAGCGGGCGCGGCGACGCCCTTGGCGATCTTGTCCTTCTCGTAGAGCTTGACCAGGGCGTCCACATCCACGTTGTCCATCTCCAGCATGTTGGCCGCCGGACCGGGGGTGGTCGTGGAATACGCGCCGAGCTTAAGCGAGCCCGTGGCCGCGTTGAACTTGAGCTTGACCTTGACCTTGCCCTTGCGCCAGCGCAACACCTCGACGCCGTCGTCCATGGCGGTGGAGGGCTTGCCGTATTCCGCCGTCAGCCGCTGCACCATGGCGTTGCGGTCGATAACGCCGTCTAGGCGGACATAGGCGGCGAACAGTTTGCCCGTCGCGAAACCGTAAATCACCACCGGTGCGCGGCCGTCCAGACGGTAGCCCTCGTTGAGGTTGACGGCGTAGGTGGCGTTGCCGTCTTTTTTGAGGGTCAAAAAGGACGGCAGTGCGGCAAGAGGCGTTCCGAAAGCCGTTCCTGAAAATCCGTCGAGCTGGCGCGCCATGGCCGTCCCCGCCATAAGGACGCAAACCGCCAGGGCGATGCAAACGATCCTCCCGCGCATACCCCCTCCTTATTTTGTCTTTTTCGTACGTTACCGTACCCTGGCGGACCAGCGCAAGCCGGATCGCGGGTCTATTCGTGGGGTCGAGCGGCTTTTTTGCGGACAGGTTCCGGGCAGACCGCCAGGACGCGGCCCAGGCAGGGCAACCGAGGAGGCCCGGCCTGCGATTCCATGGAGGGCGACGCGGCGACGCGCGCAGTCCGGGCCTCAAACCGCACCCCATGCCCTGTCTGCGATCGTGCCCGGGATCAGAACAGCGGCTTGGGCGTCTCCCCCATGGGCACGATGGAACCGTCGGCGGGCGGGGCCGGCGCGGGTTCGGGCTGGGGCTGGGGCGCGGGCTGTTGTTGGGGCGCGGGCGCTGTGGCCGGGGCCGGTTGCGGTTTTTTCTCCGGCTCGCCCTTGATGATGCGCTTGGTCTTGCGGCTTTTAAGCGTGGCGTCGCGCGGCGGCAAGGGCTTGGCCGGCGTTCCCGGCGGCGGCAGCCGGTAGTCGGGCCCGACCGGCTCGCCGTGGAATTCCTTGATCTTCCAGAGATAGTGCTCGTCGCGGATGAGCCCGAAATAACAGCTCATGACCGCCTGCCGGTCCTGGCCGGACTGATGCCAGCGAAGCTCCCCAACCACCCGCACGCTGGCCCGTTCGCCCTTGGCCTGGATGTCCATGGGTTCGCGCCAGGCAAGGTGCAGGCCCAGGCGACGCTCCTCGGCCAGGACCTGCGGCAGTTGCTTGGCCAGTTCGCCGCTGCGGATGGGGCGGATGGCGTTGCCGAGAAGCGGCACCACCCGGGCGTCGTCGGTAAAAAGGCGCTGGTAAGCCCTGGCGTCGTCGCCCGCGGCGATTTCGGGATAGCGCAGGATGAACTCGTGGATGTTCTTGGCGTCGGCCGAGGCGAAGCCGGTCGGTTGGGGCGCCGGCTCGCGGGCGGACTTCCCGGCGCAGCCGCCAAGGGCCGCGAGCAGGCAGCACAGGCCGGCCAAGAGCCGCCAGCCGGCTGGAAAGGCGGGGCGGCCGACCTGGCGGCATCGGCCCGGGATTTCGGAGAAAGTCGGCTGTGCGTGCATAAGTCCTCGTCGCCGGACGCTTGGCTCAAACCGGTCCCTTGGCCCGGGGAAGCAGGAAGCGGTAGGAGCGCAGGCCGTGGACCATCTCGCCAAGAAGCCGCCCGCCGCCGCGCACGAAGCACAGAAGCGGCAAAAAGCCCCATTGCTGGCTGGCGTAAAGCACCCGGCGCAGTTTGCGCGACCAGATGAGCTCCGGCAGGATGTCGCGGCGAAGCCCCTGGCCGTAGATGGCGGTCGGGTCGGCGTTTCGGGTCAATGCGGCGCTGACCGCCTCGCCGACCAGCTCGCCGCTGCGAAGCGCATAGTAGATGCCTTCGCCGAAAAGCGTTTCCACCAAGCCCGCGGCGTCGCCGGCGAGCAAGGTGCGGCCGTGCCAGGGCGTCTCCAGGTAGTTGCCATAGGGCAGGCCGTGCCCCTTGGCCTTGTCGGCCAAAGCGGCGGGCAGGCCGAGAAACTCCACGAATTCGCGGAATCTGGCCCGAAATTCTTTGCCATGGCGGGCGCTGTGGCCGCCGATGCCGATGACGAGCTTGTCGGCGTGGGGAAACACCCAGCCGTAGCCGGCCCGCAGGAATCCGGCATAGACGGTCGGATAGTCGGCGAAAAGGTCGGGATGAACCGTGCCGGTCAGCAGCGCGTCGCTGCGGGGCAGGGAGAATTCCAGCGCCCCGCCCATGCCGGCCTTCCAGGCCGCCGCGTCGAAGGGGCAGGCCCGGCGCACCAGGCTCGCCGCGCCGTCGCAGCCGATGAGGTAGCGGCCGCGAAATTCCTGGCCGTCGTCGAGCCGCGCCACCCCGGCCAGGGGATCGACGAAGGCGACATGGCGGCCCAGGCGCACGTCGGCCCCGGCCCGCACGGCCTGATCGAGCAGATGCTTGTCGAACACCCGCCGGCTGGTGAAATGGAAGGGATAAAAGGTCTCGCCCTTGGCGATGACCCGGTCGCGAAAGCGGATGCAGTAGCCGGGCAGGGCGGCGTTGAACACGCCCGAGGCTAAAAGTCCCTCGGCGCTCTCGCCGTAGACCCGCTCCAGGACGTCCACGGACTTCCAGGTGAGCAGCCCGGCGCACAGCTTGTCGCGGGGGAATTCGGCCTTGTCCAGCACAAGGACGCGCAGGCCCTTGCGGGCCAGCACCTGGGCGGCGGTGGAGCCGGCCGGGCCGGCGCCGACGATGACGACGTCATGGGTTTCAATCATGGGGATCGTGGGGCTTTGAGGTTTCGGCCGCGCCAGGCCAACCGGACCACGGTTGCCAAGGGACGCCGCCCCGTCTAAGCAAGGGCCGACCATACCCGCGACGCGCCCGGCGGGCAATCCGTCGGCAAGGTTATTTGTGATGCAGAAAACCCGTTTTGACGCCGCCGTGTTCGATTTCGACGGCACCCTGGCCGAATTGACCATCGATTTCACAGCCATGAAGGCCCGGGTGGGCCGGGTGGCCGCCGCGTATCTCCCCGACGTGCCCACGCCAAACGGCCTGCCGGCCCTGGAATACGCCCGCTTCCTGGCCGAGGCCATAGGCCGGGATTCGGCCGAGGCCGCCGCCCGCTTCGAGCGTTTTGCCGCGCGCGCCATCATGGACCAGGAAATCGAGGCCGCCCGCGCCGCCCGCCTCTTTGACGCCACCCGGCCCGCCCTGGCCGCCCTGGCCCGGGCCGGCGTCAAGGTCGGCATCATCACCCGCAACTGCCGCGCCGCCGTGGACATCGTCTTCCCCGACGCCGCCGACTTTGCCGGCGTGATCCTGGCCCGCGACGACGCCCGCCACGTCAAGCCCGATCCCCGCCACCTCCTCGACGCCCTGATCGCCCTGAACGCCCGTCCCGAGCATTCGCTCATGGTCGGCGACCATCCCATGGACGTGGCCACGGGCCAGGCCGCCGGCACGCGCACCGCCGCCCTGGCCAGCGGCCGCACGCCTCTGGCCGAGCTGGCCCGCCACGACCCGGACTACCTGGCCGCCGACGTGGCGGCCTTGGTGGCGATGCTGGCGTAGGAGAGGGAAGGGGGAAATCGGGGCGCTGCCCCGAGCCCCGCCGGGGGGATCATCCCCCCGGACCCCTGCGAAGGGGGATGGGCGAGGCCGTTTCAGGCGTAACGCGGGGGCTGCAAGAAAGGCTGGCCCAGCCTGGATGCCGGCGGGCAGCGGCCGGAAGCTTCGTGCCGATGCAGGCAGCTACTGCGTGCCGCGGCCGTCGCCGCAGACCTTGAACCGTTCCCGTTTCTTCTCCACCACTTCTTCCCAGGTCGGTTCGGCCCAGGGGATGGCGGTCTGGCGCGCCGGGGTCACGATCACCGAGCCGCCGGGCCAGCCGGCCACATCCACCCGCACCGTGCCTGTGATGGCCTTGGCCTTGGGATTAAACGAGGCCAGAAACGCGGCCGCTTCGGCCACGGCCGCCTCGTCCCAGACCGCGCCGGGCAAGCGCCTGGCCACGCCCAGCGGGCCGGGCAGGTCGCGCACCTTGAAGACCAGATCGTCCGGGCCGGCGATGCGCTCCAGGGCCTCGTTGTCGGCCTTGTTGCGGCCAACGGCCATCCAGCGGTCCCCGGCCCAGTACTGCCGGCCGATGTTGGCCAGGTCGAAATCGGAGGGCCGGGGCGTGGCCGAACGCTCAAAGAGCGGGAAAAAACGCCTGGCCGAGGCCTGCTCGGTGAGCAGGCACCCCCCGGCCGGAGTGGGAATCTCGGTCAGCCCGTACGCCTCGGCCAGGGCCATCTGGTCCTTGCGCCCCCGGCCGTTCATGCCGAACAGCTTTTCCCGGTCAACGAGCCCCGAGGCCTCGGGCTCGGTTTCGGGCAGGCGCTTGGCGCAAAGCGACCGCAAGAGGATGCCCTTGGTTTCGGAATCACGGATGATGATGTTGAGCGCGTCGATACGCTGGGACATGGGGCGCTGCCCCACCACCTCGCCGGAGATGAGAAAGCTCGCGCCGTACTCGGCGAGGAGCTCCTTGGCCCGGCGCAGCATGAGGATCTTGCAGTCCACGCAGGGGTTGAGAAACCGCCCCAGGCCATGGGTCGGCCCGGCCGAGAGCATGCGCACGTAGCTCTCCGAAACGTCCACGGCAATGATGTCCAGGCCGTAGATGGCCTTCCAGTGCTCAATCTTGTGCGGTTTGCCGAAAAAGGGGCTGACGAAATGGAGACCGAGGACGTCAAGACCCTGGGCGGCGATGGTCTTGGCGGCCAAGATGCTGTCGAGGCCGCCGGAGAAAAGGGCCAGGGCGTGGTAGGATTTCATGGGGCGTAGCTAAAGCCTCGCGGCCGCCGTGGCAAGGGGCAATCGTTCCCGGGCGGGGCTGGCGGCGTCGGAAAAGTGGTCCGTTGCCTTGGCGGCCGCGATCCGGGCCGGAAACCGGACGCCGCCTCCCGTGCTGACGATTCAAGCACCCTTTTTCAGGAGCTCATGCTGGCCCGCTTCTGCGAACCCTTGTGCTGCTCCTACAGGGGAGATAACAAAACCTGTTGGCGCAGTGTTGGCTGAGGAAAAGAAGAAGGGTTATCCCTTTCGAGATAACCCCTTGAAGTCGTTGTGGTGGAGCTGGAGGGAATCGAACCCACGACCTTTTGAATGCCATGCCAACAAAAAGCGTAACATGCTTAAAAAATTGAATTTTAAAGTATAGAGTCCGGGAGGCCACAGAAGTTGACTTTATTACAGCAGTCGGCATACTCATTGTAGAAT
>JBKICS010000229.1:0-4433 GCA_046567015.1 Acidobacteriota bacterium
AAGGACGGCCGCTTTATCGCCGTCAGCGGGCAATGATCCCGTATGCGCCCCTCGCCGCTCAGCCGCATCGTCACCCGCAGCCTGCTGGTGCGCCTCGTTGCTCCGGGCATCCTCCTTTTGTCGCTGATGGCCGGGGCCATGATCACCCTGCAATGGCTGGCCATGGAGCGGGACAACGCCCGGCTGGCCGCCACCCTGGCCGCCTATGTTTCGTCCTATCTCGACAACGCCTTCCAATCCCTGGAAATCTATGCCCACCGCATGGGTCGGGACAGGCGGCCGGTTACGGTCGAAAGCCTGTCGGACCTGCTGGCCGTGTCGCCAGCCATGCGCCGCCTGCTGTGGATCGAGGCGGACAAGACCATGTCCCTGGCCGTGCCCTCGGGCCTTCAGGGCGGGGTTTTCCCCCTGACCTTCGACATCCGTCACGGCGACCAGGGCCGGTTCCTGTTGTCGCGGCCGCTGCCGTCGCCCATTGACGGCCGTCTGTCGATCCTTATCGGCGTGCCGGCGGGCAATGGCGCGATTTTAGCCGGAGAACTCGATCTGGCCGAACTGGGGAACCATCTGACCCAACTGGCTCCCCTGGTCGGCGTGCGGATTCTGGCCTGCGACGCCTTTGGCAATCTCATCGTTCATCCCGAGGCGCGGCTGGTGGCCGAGCAGACCAATATCAGCGACACGCCGCTTTTTGCTGCGGCCAAGGCCGGCAAGCGCCAGGTGGTCTACCGTTCAGGCGGGCGGTTCTGGCTTGGGGCCGTCGGGGTCGTGAGCGAGGGCGGCTGGCTGGTGCTGCCGACAGCGCCCGTTTCGGTGTTGGTGACCCCGGCCTTGTATACGGTCGGGGTGCTGTTTCTGTTCATGACCGGCGTCTTTGTCCTGGCCTCGGTGCAGTTGCGACGGGCACTGCGCCAGCGGGTGGAAGAGCCCTTGGCCCGATTCGCGGCCAGTCTGCCCCACGGCCGGGACGCCGCGGGCGGCTCGGCGGCCTTTGCCGAGTTGTCCGTCTTCGAGGGGGCGTTCGAGGAGATGGCCCGGGAGCTGGTGAAAAACGAGCGGCTGTTCCGGGCCTCCTTCGAGCAGGCGGCCGTGGGCATGGCGCATGTGTCGCCGGGTGGGGAGTGGCTGCTCGTCAACGGCCGGTTGTGCCAGCTGACCGGCTGTTCCCGCCAGGAGCTGCTCGGGCATTCCCTGGTGGATATCATCGTCCCGTCCGACATGGCGGCGGTGACGGCCCGGGTGCAGGAGGCCTTGGCCGGCCGGCTGGAGACCTTTGCCCGGCTGGGGCGCTGCATCCGCCCGGACGGGGCCGCGATCCAGGTCAACCTGACGGTTTCCCTGGTGCGCGACGGGGCGGGCGAGCCGGATTATTTCGTCTTCGTGGTCGAGGACGTCACCGAGCGCCACCGGGCCGAGGAGGCGCTGCGCCAGTCCCTGGAGGACAAGGAGCTCCTGTTGCGGGAGGTCCACCACCGGGTGAAGAATAACCTGCAAGTCATTTCCAGCCTGTTTTTCCTCCAGGCCGAGGTCACCGACAATGCCGAGGCCCGGATGGTGCTCATGGAAAGCCGGGCGCGCATCGCCTCCATGGCCCTGGTCCACGAGGGGCTGTACCGCACCGGAGACTTCGGCCGCATCGATGTGGCCGATTACGTGTCGCGGCTGACCTCCCATCTGGAGGCGTCCCTGGGGCGTTGCGGCGGAGTGCGCTGCCGGCTTGGACTGGCGCCGGTCCATTTGTCCATCGAAAAGGCCGCGCCGCTGGGCTTGGCCCTCAACGAGCTGATCACCAACGCCATCAAGCACGCCTACGCCCCCGGACAGGACGGGGAGGTGCATGTGGGCGTGGGCCTTTCTGACGGGATCATGACGGTCACGGTGCGCGACGCGGGCAAAGGCTTGCCGCAGGGGTTCTCCATCGAGGGGACGCAAAGCCTTGGCATGCAGCTCATCGCCAACCTGACCCGGCAACTGCGGGGCAGTATCCGCGCGGAAAACCGGGGTGGCGCGGTGTTTACCCTGACGTTTCCGGTGTGAGGGGCGCTCCTGAAAGTCTCCCGCCGCCAGCATTGCGCCGTGCGCCCTTGGGAAAAGGCCGGGCGGTGCAATATTCCTCGCGGAAATCCTTGAGGATTGTCCAAGGCTTGTTTTTTGTCATGCTATCCCAAGAAAGACCGAAAGCGCCCTTGTAATTTCCATCATCGTGCCGTCATCCAGTCGGCCAAACGGGGGCCCAACTTTTTCCCGGGGCAAAGTGTGGGTTTTGTCGATCATCACTTGCGACGGCTTGTGAAGCCCGTTTTCGGGGGCTGGCTCAACGTCCAAGCGCAGCAAAGAGGCCTCTTCAATGCGGGTGCTTGTAATCGGCAGCAGCGTCACGGACGCATGGCCGGCGAACAAGTCGGACTGGATGACTAGGGCAGGCCGAGGTTTGCCATAGTCGCCTGAAAGGGAGACGGTCACAAGATCCCCGCGCTTCATTCCCAGCCCTCAATGGTCGCGGCGGCCTGGACCGCGAAATCAAGGTGCTCCTGTTCGCGCGGATCATTGCTCACGAGCTGGGATTGCCGCCGGCACTCCTCGGCAAAACCGGGGCGGCGAGTGTCGGGAACCCAAATCTGGATCGGTCGTAATCCCTGCTCGCGCAACTTGGCTCGATAACGATTTTGCTTGGTCATGTGGGCTTGCATGGCTTGGTTCCTTTGTTCAAAAGGTAGCATGCGACCGACGAAAGTCAACCTTTTCCCGAATTCCTTCCCAGCTGCCCTCCTCTAGCGCAGAACCGGGGCCAGCACCCGGTCAAGCACCCCCTGCACCTTGGAGATGGCCACGCCGTAGTTGGTCACCGGCACGCCCCGGCGCACGCATTCGCGGATGCGCCGGATCATCTCCATGCGCCCCAGCATGCACGAGCCGCAGTGCACCACCAGGGCGAACCGCTCCAGGTCGTCCGGGAAATCATGCCCGGCGTGCATCTCGAAACGCAGATCCTTGCCCGTGTACTGGGCAATCCAGCGCGGGATCTTCACGCGCCCGATGTCGTCGGCCTGGACGTGGTGGGAGCAGGCCTCGGCCATGAGCACGGTGTCGCCGTCGCGAAGGCGGTCGATGGCCCCGGCTCCGGCGGCCAGGGTCGGCAAATCGCCCTTGTAACGGGCAAACAGCGTGGAAAAAGTGGTCAGCGGCACCGCGTCCGGCACGTCGCCCGAGACCTTGAGGATCACCTGGGAGTCGGTGACCACCAAGGCCGGCGGCCGCTGCATATTGTCCAGGGCCGCTTCCAGTTCGCGATCCTTGACCGTGACCGCGATGCCGTCGCCGTCGAGAATCTCGCGCAAGACCTGCACCTGGGGCAGGATCAAGCGGCCCTTGGGCGCGGCCAGGTCGATGGGCACCACGCAGACCACGGTGTCGCCCTCGGTAAAGAGGTCGCCGCAAAGGACGGGCTCGCGCAGATTCTCGGCCGGGGCCAGGCTCATGATCGCTTCCTTGACCGCGACCGCGCCTTCGCCCGTGGCGGCGCAGGCCGCGACCGTACGGATGCCTTGCTCCCGGCACCAGTCGAGATCGGCCTGGGCCGGGGCGGCCAGATCGGTCTTATTGAAAACAATCAGGAACGGGATGCCGAGCTTTCGGATGTCGGCGATCATGGCCCGTTCCGGCTCGCCTAGGCCGGTGGCCGCGTCCACCGCCACCACGGCGATGTCCGTGCGCCAGAGCACCTTTTTGGTGGCCGCGATGCGCAGCGCCCCGAGTTCGCCGGTGTCGTCCAGGCCGGCCGTGTCGTAGAGGGTCACGGGCCCAAGCGGCAACAGCTCGTAGGGCTTGGCCACGGGGTCGGTGGTGGTGCCGGCGAAGTCGGACACGATGGCCACGTCCTGGCCGGTGACGGCGTTAATGAGCGAGGACTTGCCGGCGTTGCGGCGCCCGACGAAGGTGATGACGAGGCGCACGCCGCGCGGGGCTTTCTGGCCGGCGTCGTTATCCGACATGACGTCTCCTTTTGGAACCGCCCACGGCCGTGGACGGGATCAGTCCCAGGCGGCGCACGGCCTCCCGGGCGGCCTCGACCCGGGCCCGGGCGTCGGCGCGGAAGGCGTTCTTGCCGGGATAGATGGCATAGTCCGCGCTGACGGTTTCCGGGGTAAGCGAGGGCATGATGACATTGGCCCCGACGGTCAGCCCCTGTTCCCGGGCCCCGTCGCGAAGGGCGTTTAGGGCCGAGGTGGAGGGGATGTTGGCCAGGGGGGAAAGCAGGCGCAGGATGGCCATGGCCCGAAAGGCGGTCAGGATCGAGCCTGGCTGTTCGCCCCCAAAGGGCGTGTCGGGATGGGGCACGAAAGGACCGACGGCGATCATGTCCAGGTCCAGATCGGCCAGCCGCAGCAGGTCGCCCGCCAGGATTTCCGGGGTCATGCCGGGCAGGTCGGTGA
>JBKICS010000230.1:0-2912 GCA_046567015.1 Acidobacteriota bacterium
AGGAGGCGGCCAAAGCTGTGGCCGAGGTGGCGGCCAAGACCAGCCGCACCGTGCTGGCCTGCTTCATGGGCTACGATCCGGCCGGCGGCGACGCCCTCAAGATCCTCAACAACGCCGGCGTCCCGACCTACGCCACCCCGGATCAGGCCGTGACCGCCTTTGTCCAGCTGGCCCGCTACCGCCGCAACCAGGAACTCCTCATGGAGATGCCGGCCAGCCTGCCCGAGGCCTACGCCCCGGATCCCGAGGCGGCCCGGGCCGTGGTGGAACGGGCCTTCGCCGAAGGACGCCTCACGCTCACCGACCCCGAGGCCAAGGAAGTGCTCGGCTATTACGGCCTGCCGGCCGTGGCCTCCCACATCACCGAGGACATCGACGACGCCGTGGCCGCCGCCGACGCCCTGGGCTATCCCGTGGCCGTCAAGATCATCTCCCCGGACATCCCCCAGCCCTTCGACGTGGGCGGGCTGGTCCTCGACGTGGCCAGCCCCGAGGCCGTGCGCGAGGCCGTGGCCGCCGCCTCCCAGCGCGCCCTGGACAACATGCCCGGCGCGCGCATCGAGGGCTACGTGATCCAGGAAATGGGCCGGCGGGCCGGCGCCCAGGAGCTGACCATCCAGGCCCGGGTGGACCCGGTGTTCGGCCCCTACATCGTCTTCGGCCAGGGCGGCTTGGCCGCGCGAGTCACCCGGGACAAGGCCGTGGCGCTCACTCCGCTCAACATGTCCCTGGCCCGCGACCTCATTAACCGCACCCGGGTGTCGGCCACCCTGGCTGGCGGCGGCGGCCAGCCGGCCGTGGACCTCGACGCCCTGTGCCTGACCCTCAACCAGATTTCCCAGTGCGTGGCCGACCTGGAGCGCATCGCCGCCATCGACGTCAACCCGGTGCTGGCCCATCCCGACGGGGTCACGGTCATAAGCGCCACCATCCAGCTCTCGCCCCAGGCCCAGCCCGACCCCCATCGCCTGGCCATCCGGCCCTATCCACGCGAACTGGAGGAGAAAGCCGTCCTTCGAAACGGCGCGTCCGTGCTCCTGCGCCCCATCCGGCCCGAGGACGAACCGGCCCACTTCGAATTCTTCAAGCACCTCTCGGCCGAAGACCTGCGCTTCCGGTTTTTCGGCGTGGTGCGCGATCTGTCCCACACCGAGATGGCCAAGCTCACCCAGATCGACTACGAGCGCGAGATGGCCTTCATCGCCACCCGCCCCGGGGCCGACGGCCGGCCCGAGACGCTTGGCGTGGTGCGGGCCTCCACCCGGCCGGACAACGCCACGGCGGAATTCGCCGTCATCGTGCGCTCGGACATCAAGGGAACCGGCCTTGGCCGGCTGCTCATGGAAAAAATCATCCGCTACTGCCGCCAGCGCGGCACCAGGGAACTCACCGGACAGGCGCTTATGGAAAACGGCGGCATGCAGGGACTGGCCGAAAAACTCGGCTTTTCGGTGGTGCGCAACTACGACGACGAGGTGGCGGAAATGCGCCTGCCGCTCCAGGAACCGGCTTCCGGCGAGGCCGGACGGGCATGACGAACACCTCCGACGCTGTCTCGGCCCTGGAACTCAAAGCCTACGTCCCCATCAAGACCGCCTGCCTGCGGCCCTGGGGGACGGGGCGGTTCTCGGTCTACGTGCGCAAGGGCCAGGGGCTGGTCCTGTACTCCGCGCGCGGGTCGGCGTTTACCCAGGAGCAGGTGCGCCGGCTCAAGGCCGCCCTCATCGACACGGTCTACATCCACAAGGGCGAGCTGCGCCATTTCGAGAATTACCTGCGCGACAACCTCGGCGAGATCCTCCTCGACGAGTCGATTCCGCTGCCCGACCGGGCCGACGCCTGGCACGCCAGCGCCAGTACCCTGGCGCGCGGCATCCTGGCGGAAAAACTGCCCCAGTCCATCAGCCGCGCCCGGTTCGACCAGGTGGGCAAGCTCGTACGCCAGTCCATCGGCTTCCTGCAGACGCCCGGAGCCATGCAGAACGTGGCGCCGCTTATCAGCAAGGGCTACCAGGACTACCAGCACGGGCTGGCCTCCATGGTGCTCACCTCGCTTATGTTCATGGACCGCAAGGACATGCCCGAGGATCTGCTGGTCAAGATCGGGGTGGGGGCGCTGCTCCACGACATCGGCAAGACCGGCCTGCCCGAAGGACTCATGGACCGCCGCCCGGACGCCTGGTCGCCGGAGGAGGAAGCCCTGTTCCGATCCCATCCGGCCATGGGCGTGGGGCTGCTCGTCTCGCTGCCGCTGTCCACGGAAACCCTGCACTGCATCCTGTTTCACCACGAACAAGAGGACGGCAAGGGCTTTCCGGCCGGCATGCCCGCCGCCGGCATCCCGTATTTCGTCAAGGGTCTTGCCGTGTGCAACACCTACGACGCCCTCACCCGGGCCTGCGTCTGGCGGCCGGCCTACCCACCCTTCGAGGCGCTGCGCAAGATGGAAGCCAACAAAGAGGCCTTCGACCGGACCATGTTCAAACGGCTGATCATGATCCTGGCCGACGCCGACCTGCTCAAAAACGACGGCGCGGCGACCCAGGCCGGGGAACTGCCGCCACAGGAACCGGCCGGCGGCACGTAGAGCGCGCAGTTGATAGAGAGAAGAAAAGACGAAAGATGCCTCCGGCGGCCGGGGGCCTGAGGCCCCCGGACCCCCCGCATGGAGACAGGTTTTAAAGGGGCTCTTGGCGGGGGACGGCGATTCGGCCGGTTGGGGGATGGGCAGGAAGCGCCAACCCCAGGCTACACCGGCGGCCAAGGCCACACCCCTTAAAATCCCATGACGCTTTCGGCCAATTTCCCGAATCTGTCGTCCCCCAAATGAAACGCCCTTGAAATCCAGCGCTGGATTTCAAGGGCGTCCGACGTGCGAGCAGGAAGCGTCACACCCCCTTTACCCCTTGCAG